>CAMBPQ010000029.1 GCA_945869735.1 Planctomicrobium piriforme | reverse complement strand
GCCGCGGCGGGGGGGGCGAGAGCCAGATCACCAGCCCCCGCTCGGCCAGCTGGTCGAGATGGACGCGGAGCACGCCGAGCACCCGGCGCTCGAACGCATCGAGCGGCCGAATGGTACGACACCTCCCGAATCGCGTGGGCCAAGTTGCTTCCGCGGATTGCCGCGGCGTTTCCACTGGGGGGCCGTCTGCGCCGATCGCGAACAGCGGCGATTCGGCAAGGGATTTCGGGTCGCGCTGAGGCCGCTCGGCACCCCAAAAGACAGCCCCACACACGGCCCGCAATGCTCAGAAGCCAATCAGCACCCGTCCCACGCTTGCGGATATGCCATTGACCGTCCTATCCTTCCGAGGCAATGAAATGGCTGCCGCGGCGTCAGGGGGCGGCAGTGTCACGGGCGTCGATGTAGACCTCCATCTGCTGGCCGACGAAGAGGGGTGGCCGGCCGGTGGGGTCGCACTCGTAGATCACCTGGAGCACGCGGGTGTCGACACGCTCGGTCGTTTCGCCGGTGAGCGACTTCTTGGGCACGACGAACGGCTCGATGCGGACGAACTCGAGCGGATACCGCTCCTGGAGGCTGCCCCGCGGCACCGCCGACGCCGGAGCCGATGGCTTGAACCGGGCGATGTCGAACTCGTCGATGTCGACCCGCACGTGGAGGCGGTCAATGTTGCCGAGGATCACGAGCGGCTGGTTGGCCGGCGCCGCGACGTATTCCCCCGGCCGCACGTTGACCTGAAGCACGCGGCCGGCCACGAGGGCTCGCACGATGAGGCGGTCGAGCTCCGTCTCGATCTGGGCGATCTCGGCCTCGGCCGTGGTGACCGCGGCCCGGGCCACGTCGCGATCGTAGATCCATGAGCCGGCCTCGAGGAGGTCGAGGTCGGCCTGCGCCCTGTCGAGCCTGGCCCGGGCGGCGGCGAGCGCCTCGCGACGGGCGATCACGTCCTGCTCGGTCGTGACCTTGCGGGCGAAGGTCTCCTCGGCCCGCTTGAGGGCGTCGGTCTCCATGGCCATGGTCGCCTTCGCCTCGTTGACCTGGGCGACGATGACCGGAATGGTTTCCTTGCGGGGCTCGGCCTCGAGCCGCACCAGTTCACTCGTGGCCCGGGCCGCCGCGGCCTGCTTCACGGCGAGATCTCCCTGGAGCTTGCGGTCGTCGAGCCGGAAAAGCGGCGTGCCGGGCGTCACCTGGTCGTCGACCTTCACGAGCACCTGCGTGACGACACCGGGCGTGGCCGAGCCAACGGCGATGTTCTCGGTCTGGGCCTCGACGACGCCGGCCGCCGCGACCGTGTCGAGAAAGGGGCTGTGGGCCGGTTCGATCGGCGGCGGCGGGTCGAGCGTGACCACGCGGGTCTTCCAGACGTACCAGCCGGCGAAGCCGAGCAGCCCGACCGCCATGACCGGCAGGAAAAACTGCGTCAGCACGTCGCCCACGCTGCGGCGGCGGTTGAGGCGGCGGGGCCGCGGGGCAGGGGGAGTGCGTTCGGATGAAGAGGAAGCCGTCGTCATGCAGGCAGACTTTCGGAACCGGTGGTGACCGACACGATCCGCCCATCTTCCATGGCTGCGATCCGATCGGCAAACGCATAGGCTCGCGAGTCGTGTGTGACGACGACCACCGCCCGGTCGGGCTGCACGGCGATCCGCTGGATGAGCTCCATTGTGATCCGGCCGTTCTCGGCATCGAGGGCGCTCGTGGGCTCGTCGCAAACCAACAGCCGCGGCTCGTGCACGAGCGCCCGGGCGATTGCCACCCGCTGCTGCTGCCCCCCCGAGAGCTCGGTCGGCAGGTTGGCGAGTCGGTCGCCCAAGCCCAGGGCCTCGAGCACCTCGGCCGCGGCCTCCAGGGCGTGTCGGCGTCGCCAGCCGGCGATGAGCAGTGGCACCGCGGCGTTCTCCACGGCGGTGAGCGACGGGAGCAGGTTGTAGGACTGGAAGATGAATCCGACGTTGTCTCGCCGAAACCGCACCTTGCGGCCATTTGACATGGCGACGAGATCGTGCCCCATCACGTTCACGTCGCCGGCGGTGGGCTCGAGCGTACCGGCGACGATCGAGACGAGCGTGGTCTTCCCGCAGCCGCTCGGGCCGACGAGCATGAGCAGCTCTCCGTAGGGCACGTCGAGGTCGACGCCCCGGAGGGCCCACGTGGCCGATTCGCCGCTGCCGAATTCCTTGGTCACGCCCCGCACGCGGATCGCGACGGCGGCGGGATCATGGACGAGTTGAGAAGCGGGCATCGGCTGCTATCCCCGGAAGACCACGATCCACTATCCACGAAATACAACGGCGGGATCAAGCACGAGCACCTTCCGCACGGAGAGTACGCTCGCCACGAGCACGATCACGAACACAGCCGCCGCCGTGAGCGCCAGCACCTGCCAGGGCATGAAGAACGAGAGCCGTGTCATGCTCCGCGACCACCAGCCGAAGAGCGCGGCCAGGCCGACGCCGACGCCGTAGCCGACGAGCCCCACGTTGAGCGCCTGCGAGAGCACCATGGCGAGGATCGTCCAGTTGCTCGTACCCATCGCCTTGAGCGCCCCGAACTGGCGAATGTTTTCCACGGTGAAGAGATAAAACGTCTGCCCAGCGATGGCCGTGCCGACGAAAAAGCCGAGCAAGACGGTGATACCGAAGTTCACCGGAATGCCCGTCTTCGCCAGGTAGTAACGGATCGTCTTCTCGAGAAACTGCTCGCGGGTGAGGGCCTGGAGGCCTGTCCGCTCCTCGATCCGGCGGCAGACCTCCGTGGGATCGAGATCCGCGGCTGGGTTGGCGAGGATGAAGGAGAGCACCTTCCGCTCCGGCGGCGCGAACCGCACGGCCTGGCTGTAGCGCGTGTAGAGAATCGGAAAGCTCTGGAACGTGCGGCTGGCCTTCGTGATGCCGACGATCACGGCCCGATGGTCGTTCATCTCGAAGACCCGCCCGAGGCGGAAGGGTTCGCCCGGCCAGATCCGCGTGTAGCCGGCATCGTCGATGATCACGGCGTCGGGCTTGCGGAGGTCAGCGATCGAGCCCATGAGGATGCCGGCCGGGGCGCCGACGAGCGTCGCATCATCGAGGCCCAGCAGGATCATCTGCTCGTAGGTGCCCTCCTCGAGCCGGGCCCGGGCGATGCCCTTGTAGAACCGCACCGCCCAGTCCACCCCCGGCACGCTCTTCACGCGGAAGAGCTCCGTGTCGGCGAGCGGCTTGATGTCGTCGACGAACTGGACGTGGGCATCCATCACCCAGATGCCCGGCCCCTGGACGTCGCGAATCTGGCTCACGGTGAGCGACATGAGCCCGCAGAAGATCGATGACTGCTGCGCGATGAGGAGGGCCGCGAAGACCACGCCGAAGACGATGCCGAGGTATTTGCCTCGGTTTCCGATCAGCATTTTCCAGGCGATCCAGAACATACCGGTAGTCTACCGGCCCCAGAGGAAGAGGCGTGACGGGAGACGTGGCTCTGCCGCAGGCTCGCTGTGCCAGCTCACTTTCGCCGCTGGAAGAAGAGCGGCGATGCGGCGGGCTCAGAATTTTCCCTCGGCGACTTCCCGAAGGATTGCCTTGTCCAACTCTGCGTCCGCCAGCAGTCGCTTGAGCCGGGAGTTCTCCTTCTCGAGCTCCTTCAACCGCTTCGCCTGATCCATCCGCAGACCACCAAACCTCTTCTTCCAACGGTAGGAGGTCTGCTCGGTCACGCCGATCTTCTTCACTGCCTCGGCGACAGTCTTGCCCCTACCCAGCTCAACTTCGACTTCTCGGAGCTTCGGGATAATGTGCTTCGCCTTCCCTCGTGGCATCTCTTGCCCTCCCTTGGTTACGGCCACCCAGGATTCTCACTCCCGGAGTGGCCTCGTTTAAGGGGAGCAGGTCGGTGGCTTTGTGGTCGCTGCCTCGCTACTATTCGAGCGGGGCAAGGCAAACGCGTTCGGAAGACAGGACAGCGTCGCCATGGGAACCTGCATGATTCGGCATCGCCGGCGACTCGCCGGACGGCCGCGGCCGCTCGCGTTCGAGGCCTGCGAGCAGCGTCGCGTGATGAGCGGGACGGGGCTCCTGCCCGTCTACGACACGGGTTCGCCCGACGTGGTTGAGCTCTGGGTCGATCCCGCGGCCGGGAGCGACGCTCGCAGCGGGGCCTCCCGAGAACTGGCCGTGCAGACGCTATCCGAGGCCTGGCGCCGGGTGCCCACGCGGACCACGCTTTCCCAAGGTGTCCGGATCAACCTCGTGGCCGGCACCTATCCCCAGTCGGCCGTGCCCCACTTCTGGGAGAGCCGCCACGGCACGTTCACGGCGCCCGTGATCATCCGGGCCGCCGACGGCCCCGGCACGGCCCGGCTACCGAGCCTCAACAACTTCGACTGCCGCCACCTTCACCTCGTGGGCCTCGAGGTGACCGCCGGCGGGGGCGACGTCGTGCAGATCCAGGCCAGTTCGCACGTGCTCCTCCGCGACACCACGATCCGTGGCACCGGCCAGATCGCGACCTACGCGGTGCCCCAGGAGGCCCTCAAGGTCAATCAATCGCAGCACGTCTACATCGAGCACTGCGACATCTCGGGCGCCTGGGACAATGCGGTCGACTTCGTGGCGGTCCAGTATGGCCACGTGGTCGGCAGCCGGATCCACCGCTCCGGCGACTGGGCGATGTACGCCAAGGGGGGCTCGGCTTATCTCACGATCACCGGCAACGAGTTCTTCGACGCGGGCACCGGCGGGTTCACGGCCGGCCAGGGCACTGGCTTCGAGTTCATGGTGGCCCCCTGGCTCCACTACGAGGCCTACGACATCGCCTTCACGAACAATGTTATTCGTGACGTCGAGGGCGCCGGGATCGGCGTCAACGGCGGCTTCAACATCCTCCTGGCCCACAACACGCTCGTGAACGTGGGCAGCCGCAGCCACGTGATCGAGGTGGTCCACGGGCTGCGAAGCTGCGACGGCGACGCGGCGACCTGCGCCGCCAATCTCACCGTCGGTGGCTGGGGGACGGCGACGCCGGGCCGGGAGGAGTCGATCCCCAACAAGAACGTCGTGATCGTGAACAACGTCGTCTTCAACCCGGGCGCCGCGAGTCGCTGGCAGCAGTTCGCCGTGGCCGCACCGCGAACGCCGGCAGCCGGCTCCAATATCCCTTCTCCAGCCCGAGCCGACGACGGCCTCGTGATCCGCGGCAATCTCATTTGGAACGGCCCGGTCGGGCACGAGTTGGGTATCGAGCCGGCAGCCCTGGCGGCCGATGTCGTCGCGACCAACTCGATCAACACGGTGCGGCCGGCGTTTGTCGACCTTGCCGGCGGCGACTATCGGCTGGCCGCATCGTTCGTGCCCCCGACCAGCGTGGTGATTCCCAGCTTCGCCTGGGCAGCCGCGCCCACGCGGCCCGCCGTGCCGGTCGGCCGCAGCGACATGAGTGTGCGGTTCGATCACGCCGGCGTAGCCCGGCTCGGCCCGCAGGCGCCCGGCGCCTTCGTCGCGGCGGGCGTGACGCCACCCGTCGACCCGCTGCCGGTGGTCCCGCCGCCAGTGGACTCCTTGCGGCCGAGCATCCTGGCCGTCGTCGCCCCCCGGGCGGCCGTCTATCGCCCCGGCGCCGTTCTCGTGTTTACGGTACGGTTCAGCGAGGCGGTGACCGTTGTGGGCGGGCCGCGGCTGGCCTTCATGGTCGGCCGCGCCCTCCAGCGGGCGGAATATGTCTCCGGCAGCGGTACCGACAGGCTGCTGTTTCGCTGGACGGTGCCTCCAGGCCTGTCGGCGCCGGCGGGCATCCGTCTGACGCGGCAGATCGCGTTGCCGCCGGGCGCGGCGATCGCCGACCTCGCCGGCAATCCCGCCGTGCCCGCGTTCACGCCCCTCGTCACCAGTGGCATCCGCATCCTGCCCCGCCGCCGCTAGAGCGCTTTTGAGTGAGGTATATCGCCGGCTCGGGGGCGGCAGGGGTTTTGTGTGAGTGAAGGTCGGCGTTATGACCAACCGGGCACCTTCACTCTCACCTGCCGGTTGGGCCCCGTCGCGAGCCGACGCGAGTAGTGGCCGAGCAGGTACATCCCGGTATTTGTTGTGAATTCCGGCCTGTTTCCCGGCGCCACGACTCGCTGACGTGCTCGCGGTCTTTTCCTAGCATCCATGGCTCCGGGCGAATGTTCCCGAGCCAGTCGTGCACCGTGGGGATCCGGCCAAGGTCTTCGAGAACGTGCTGCTCGCCGATGGATCTCACAGGGAGCCTACGGCCGGTCGAGAGCACCGTCGTGATCCTGAAGAATTCTTCCAGCAGAAAAATGCCCTCGGAATGATGGCGAAGTGCCCGGTGCCGGAAGTCAGCCATGTGGGCCTTGCTGCCGTCGAGCCATTCGTGCAGCGGGATGTACTCGCCCGGTTCGCCGCCGTACTTCTTGGCTGACGAAACAGCGTGGTGGTGAAGGGTGCGTCACCAGAGCGTGAACTCCCGGGCTGAATCACGGCCCTCGGTGTCGTTCTCTTGATGCTGGAGCGTGACCTTGGCCGTCTGGGTGTCGATCGTGAGCGTGCCCTGCGAAACGCGGCACGATGCCGCGCAAAAAAAAGCCCGCCCGGGCCAGGATGGCCGGGCGGGCGTAAAGTGGCGGGGACAGGATTCGAACCTGCGACCTCGAGGTTATGAGCCTCGCGAGCTACCGGGCTGCTCCACCCCGCGACAGTATTGGTTGATCAATTCGCTTCGAATGGCATATCCGATCGATCAACTGATCGGAATAATACACACTCCAACCATGGAAAAGAAGCCCACGGGTGGAACCCCGGCATAACCCCACTGTTTTGTAGGCCGCAAGGATGAATCCGCAGCCCCCGCCGCTCCCGCGTGGCCTTTCCGCCAAAGGTGGACAGGGCCGCACGACGCTCGTTGGCGGTTTGCCCTGGGCCACCCCAAAACTACCCGAGGGGGCGGTGCCGGGGATGCCGGCGGTGTCGGACGAGTCGCTTGCCCGGACCGGCGACGAACCAGCCGTGCGTGCGAGTGTGGCTGCCCGCCTCAACGAGCTCGTGCGGCGGAGTCCGCCGCTGACCGCAAGCCTCACGCTCCACATCGTCGTGTTGCTCGCGCTGGCGCTCTGGATCGTGAGAGCGAAAAAGCCGGAGACTGTCGTCCTGGACCTGTCGTTCGCGTCGACCGAGGTCGTCGAGGCGCCCGATCCCGGTGTGCAGATCGTGCCCGAGCCAGAACCGGTGCAGGAGCCGGAGCCCGAGGAAGTGAAGACGGAGGAGCCGCCCGTCGAGGATCCGATTGCGGCCCCACCTGCCATCGCTGAACCGATCGATGCGCCAGGAGCAGCCGTGGCGGAAGCCACAGCGCCGGTCGTGGGCTCGCTTCTCGATGGCCGGAACGTCGGCCGCCGCGAGGCGCTGGTCAACGCCTACGGGGGCAGCGACGCCACCGAGGCGGCCGTAGCCCGTGCGCTGGAGTGGCTCGCCAAGCAGCAGGATAAGAAGGACGGGCTCTGGAGCCTCCAGGGACCGTACATCGACGGCGGGTCGCAGGAAAACAAGCTGGCGGCGACGGCGATGGCGCTGCTCGCCTTCCAGGGCGCTGGCAACACGCCGCGGGAGGGGAAGCACAAGGCCGTCGTGGCGAAGGGCTGGAAAGCACTCGTCGCCAGGCAGCTGCCCGACGGCCACTTTGATTTCAGCCCGCCGATTCCCTCGCATCATTCGCTCTACTCCCATGCGCAGGCCACGATCGCCGCCTGTGAACTTTTCGGCATGACGAAGAACGGGTTTCATGCGGAGCCGGCTCGCCGCGCGTTGGCCTATGCGGTGGCGGCTCAGGGCCGCAACGGCGCGTGGCGTTACGCACCCCGTGAGGACGGCGACATGTCGGTGACGGGCTGGTACATGATGGCGCTGAAGAGCGGCGAAATGGCCGGGCTCGAGGTGCCTCCGACGGCATTCGAGGGGATCTCGGGGTTTCTCGACAGCGTGGCGGTGGAGAACGGCGCCCGCTACGGCTACCGAGTCGATTCACCGCAGATGCCCCCCGTGCAGGTGACCGACGCGATTTCGGCCGAGGGATTGCTCTGCAGGCAGTATCTCGGCTGGCAGCGGAATGATCGCCGGCTCAGCAAGGGGCTTGAGCTGTTGCTCGCGTCGAAGCTCATCGACTGGGAGAACGACAAGGACGTCTACGCGTGGTATTACATCACGCAGGTGGCGCACCACATGGGGGCCGACCCCTGGCGGCAATGGAACGACCGCATGCGGGAGGTGCTCCCGACGGAGCAGGTCGGGAAGGGGCCCGAGGCGGGGTCCTGGGATCCGTCGCTCGACAAGTGGGGACACATCGGTGGTCGCTTGTTTGTGACATGCTTCTGCACCTTCATGCTGGAGGTCTACTACCGCCATCTCCCGATCTATGGCGACGCTGTGCTGAGCCCGACGCGGGCGCCTTAGTTTTCGGGCTCAGCGCCCCCCCGATGGAAGTCCGGGCCTCTGCGCAAACCCTGCGGTCCACGGCATTCCTACCCGCGGCGTCGCAGCGGCTCAATCGCCGCTGGGTCGACTGCCGATGACTAGGGTACGCCCAGGAGCAAGAGTGACATGGCCAAGAAAAAGACGAAGTCGACGACCAGCTATACGCAGCAAATCGCAGGCATCGCGACGATGGGCCTTCCATCGCCGGTGCAGAAAGTCGCGACCTCGAAGTTTGGGTCAAAAATCCTGCTCCTGCTGATCCCGTTCCTGATCGCGAGCGGGATCCTCACGATCTCGTTTAACGGCGGTATGCCTACGTTCAACTTCAACAAAGATCGCGCCACCGCCATCGGGAACGACCTACGGACCGATGCATATCGAGCCGCTGAGCGGGTGCGGCAGTACGGCGACAACAGCTACCGCTAGAGCGCATTCGACTTTGGTAACTCGCCGGCTCGGGGGCGGCAAAAGTCTTGTCGCCGGGGCGAAGATACGCCCGTGGCTCTCCAGCGTTCGCAGATCCCCTTGCCTCCCTCCTCCAAAGTGCCATCTCGCCGCTCCACCAAAGGCAGGTGCGATCGAGGCTGGCAGTCCCCACGGCGGACGCCGTGGGGACGTCTGAAGACCGTGTCAGACCGTGCCGCCCCACTGTCGGATCGCTTCGTAGGCGACGATCGCGGCGCAGTTGGCGACGTTGAGGCTCCTGACCTGCGGCCGCGACGGGATCGTCAACAGACGGTCGGGATGTGCCGCCGTGATCTCGGCGGGTAGCCCCTGCGACTCCTTCCCGAACACGAGCACGTCTCCCTCGGCGTAGGTCACGTCGAGATACGACTTTTTGGCTTTGGCTGAAAAAAGCCACATGCCGCCGGCACCGCTGGCGGCGAGCCGCCCCTGAAGGTGGGCCCACGAATCGACCACCTCCCATTCGAGTTCGTCCCAGTAGTCGAGGCCCGCGCGGCGGAGGTAATAGTCGTCGATCTGGAATCCGAGCGGACGCACGAGCCACATCTTGGCCGCGATGGCCACCGAGGTTCGGCCGACGTTACCCGCATTGGGAGGGATTTCGGGCTCGTGCAGGACGATATGGAGGCGGGGCACATACCGCATGGGCGTATCGCCGGCCGGACGGCGTCTGCTATTGTTTTGAGGGTGGAGAGCGCCGGAAGTGTCGGCGGGAAAGCACAGTGTGTCGCGAGGAGAGGCCGTGGTCGAGTTGAAGAGACATCCAACGCGGGCGGTGCGGATCGGGAGCATCACGATCGGGGCCGGACACCCGATCGCCTCCCAGAGCATGACCGCCACCCACACGCAAAACATCGAGGCCACGCTCGAGCAGGCCAACGCCCTGCACGCGGCCGGGGCAGGGGTGGTGCGGATCGCCGTCGACTCAAAGAAGGACGCCGCCGCGCTGCCCGCCATCCGGGCCGGAACTCAGGCCAACCTCGCCATCGACCTCCAGGAAAACTACCGACTCGCCCTCGACGTCGCCCCGCATGTCGACAAGCTCCGCTACAACCCCGGCCACCTCTACCACCACGAGCCGACCAAGCCGTGGCAGGAGAAGGTGCGGTTCATCGCCGGCGTGGCCGGCGACAATGACTGCGCACTCCGCGTGGGTGTGAACTGCGGCAGCGTCGACCCGGCGAAGAAAGAGCAGTTCGCTGAGGACGACTCGATCGGGCCGATGCTCGCCAGCGCCTTCGAGCATTGCGACCTGCTCGACTCGATCGGCTTCACGCGGTATGCCGTGTCGCTCAAAGACTCTGATCCGCAGAAGGTGATCGAGGTCAACCGTCGGTTCAGCAGCCAGCGGCCCGACGTGCCGCTCCATCTCGGCGTGACTGAGGCGGGCATGCCCCCTGATGGGATCATCAAGACGCGGATCGCCTTCGAGCAGCTGATCTCCCGGGGCATCGGCGACACCGTGCGGGTGTCGCTCACGGTGCCCAACGTCGACAAGCCGCAGGAGATCGCCGCCGCCCAGGCGATCCTTGCCGACATCGCCGCCGGCCGCGTGCGGAGCGTGGTCGACTACGGCCTCGCGTCGCTCAACATCATCTCCTGCCCGAGTTGCTCACGGGTCGAGAACGAGGCCTTCATCGAACTTGCCAAGCAGGTCAAGGAAATGACCGCCTACGCCCGCGACCACAGGATCACGATCGCGGTGATGGGCTGCCGCGTGAACGGGCCAGGCGAGACCGACGACGCCGATCTCGGCCTGTGGTGCGGGCCCACGCACGTGAACCTTAAGAAGCGGAGCGCCGAACTCGGTGCGTTTCCCTACGAGGCGATCCTGCCACGGCTCCGTGAAGAACTCGACAAGATCATCGCGGAACAGGCCTGACATGCATCGCTTGCCGATTGTCGAATCAAGCGGGGAGTCGTGCGGAGTGGCGGGCGGCCCGCTGCCGGCCGTGGCTCCCCTCGATCCCGCCACCTGCCGCGGCACGTTCTCGATGGTCAGCCTGGGCTGCCCCAAAAACCTCGTCGATGGCGAGCGGATGCTGGGATTGCTGCGGAACGACGGCTGGCAACTGGTCGCGGAGCCCAAGGGCTCGGACATCGTGATCGTGAACACCTGCGCCTTCATCGATGCCTCGCGAGCCGAGTCGTATGCGGCCATCCATGAGATGCTTGAGCTTAAGAAGCAGGGGGAGACGCGGGGCGTGATCGTGTCGGGCTGCCTCGCCGAGCGGCAGAAGGAAGGGCTGCTCCAGGAGTTGCCCGGCCTCGATGCCGTGATCGGCGTGTTTTCGCGGGACGAGATCGCGAAGGCGGCGGAACGGCTGATCGGCGGCCTCGGCGACCAGCGGAGCATCTTCCGACCAGCGCCTGCCCGGGCGCTCGACGACTCGGGCCGCATGCGGGTCACGCCCCGGCACATGGCCTACCTCAAGATCTCCGAGGGCTGCGACCGGACCTGCACGTTTTGCGCGATCCCGAAGATGCGGGGCAAGCACGCCACCAAGCCCATCGAGGAGGTCATCCGCGAGGCGAGAGAGTTAGCCGCGGATGGGGTAAAGGAGCTCGTGATCGTCGCGCAGGATACGACTTATTACGGCCTCGACCTCTATGGCGAGACGCGGCTCGTGGAACTGCTCGACGCGCTTGAGGAGGTCGAGGGGCTCGAGTGGATCCGGCTGATGTACCTCTACCCGATGTATTTCACCGACCGGCTCATCGAAAAGATTGCCACGAGCCGGAAGATCGTCCCCTACCTCGACATGCCGCTCCAGCACGCCAGCGACCCGGTGCTCAAGCGGATGCAGAGGCGGGTCAACCGGCCGGCGACGGAACAACTCCTGGGCAAACTCCGCGACCAGATTCCCGACCTCGTGCTTCGCACGACATTCATCGCGGGTTTTCCGGGAGAGACCCGGGACCAGTTTCAGGAGATGGTCGACTTCGTAGAGCGCTGGAGGTTTGAGCGGGTGGGCGTGTTTCCCTATTCGCTGGAGCCCGACACCCCGGCGGCCCGGCTCGACGGGCATCTGCCCGACGAGGAGAAAGCAGCCCGCCGCGACGAACTGATGCTCGTGCAGCAGGGCATCGCCCACGATCATGCCCGCAGGCAGGTCGGCCGCACGCTCGATGTGATCGTCGACCGGCCGAGCGGCGAACGGGACGACGTCTGGATCGCTCGGACAAAGGGTGATGCCCCCGACATCGACTGCATGGTCTACCTGACGGCGTTCGGCACCTCGCCCAAGTCGCCGCTCACGGGTCGCATCTTGCCGGTCGAAATCGTCGCGGCCAGCGGCTACGACCTTGCCGGCGTGCCGGCGGAGGCCTAACCGATGGCGAGCGATCGGATCTGGACGATTCCCAACGTCCTCTCGTCGCTGCGACTGATGCTCGCGATCGTGCTCTTCGTGGCGATCGAACGCGGGCTACCCACGGCGGCGTTCTGGCTGTTTATCGTGGCCGCGTCGACCGACTGGGTCGACGGCTGGTGCGCCCGCCGCTTCGGCCAGGTGAGCCGTCTCGGCCGGATTCTCGATCCGCTCGTCGACAAGGTGATTGTCTGCGGCTCGTATGCGCTGCTCGCCGGCGCGGGCTCCGCGATCGCGCCTTGGATGGTGGTGGTCGTGGTCGTGCGTGAGCTCGTCGTGACCGCGATCCGGGCCGAGATGGAGAAGGCCGGCCACGATTTCTCAGCAGCCCTGTCGGGCAAACTCAAAATGGTGCTGCAGTGCGGCACGATCGCCCTCGTGCTCGCGGAGCGGGCCTGGCCGGGGTTCGTCCTGGGCGGGCTGCCACTCGCCGTCCTCGCGGGCTGGGCTGCGTGGGCCGCAGTCGCCGCGACCGTGTGGTCGGGGCTTGAGTATCTGATGGCCGCCCGACCGCTGGTGCGGTGATGGCCGACGCAGCGGTGCCCGAGATCGGTGAGGTGCTGCCACAGTTGGCGGTGCTGGTGTTCGCCGTGGTGGCGTTTGTGTGGGCGGTGGCCGGCGTCAGACGCCGGCTGGCGGACGGGCAGGAGCTCGTGCCGCTTCGCCCTCATCAGCCGGTGATCTGGGAGGGGGGCGACGTGGCGCTGACGGTGGTCGCCTACCTGCTCGTCGCGACCCTGCTTGCCAAGATCGTCCCCTCGCAGGCTCCTTTAGCGGAACGACTCCTGGCCAACGTCGGCCTCTCGCTGAGTGTCGCTGGCGGCACGAGCGCCTGGCTGCTCTTTCGCGGGGCGACATGGAACGAGCTCGGTTTCGTCGGCGGCCACTGGCGGGATGACATTCGCACGGCGCTGGGTGGCGTGGCCCTGGTCGTGTTTCCGCTGCTCATGCTCGCCGCGGCGCTGAACGCGCTGGTGCAGTACCGACATCCGATCGTCGACTTTCTCGACGGGCAGCGGGACTGGCCGGCTGTTGCAATCGTGATCGTGTCGGCGGTCGTCGTCGCGCCGCTGGCCGAGGAATTCTTCTTTCGGCGGGTCCTCCAGGGGTGGCTCGAAAAGTATCTCGGCGGCGACGACCTGGCGCCGGTACTGCTCTCGTCTCTGGCCTTCGCGGCGGCGCATGCGGGGCAGGGCCTGGCCTACGTGCCGCTCTTCCCCTTTTCGCTCGTGCTGGGGTTCATCGCCCAAAGGACGGGGTCGATCGTGCCCTGCATCCTGCTCCACGCCCTATTCAACGCGGTGAGCGTGGTGCTGCTGCTGGCGCAGCCCGTGGTGGTGCCGGCCGGCTGAACCGTGCGGGCCATACCGGGCCGATTCATCCGGCATACCGCGACAAACCGATCTGGCCTTGGAGGTCCCGGATTCGCGACCATGGAGGATGTCCGCCACGGCGGGCTCCGGACCCCCCAGCCGTCAGGGACGACCTGTCTTGCGCCGTCGCACGCTCTCCACCCGCTGCCTCGACCGGATCGTCTACGCGGCGGTCCGCGTGTCGATCTGCGTCATCCAGGCGCTGCCGCGGAGCACGTGCGAACGGGGCGCGCGGAGGCTGTCGAGCGTGCTCGCCAACCGGCTGCGGATCCGGCGGGCGGTCGTCCGCGAAAACCTCCGGACAGCGTTTCCTGAGATGACGGCCGACGAGCGCCGGCAGACGGCGCAGGGGATGTGGGAGCATCTCCTGCTGATGGTCGTGGAGATCGCCCACGCCAACCGCGTGATTCACAAGACCACCTGGCGGCGGCACCTGCGGATTCACGGGATGGAGCAGTTTGTGCGACAGCTCTGGCTCGACCGCCCGACGGTGATCCTCTCGGGGCACTATGGCAACTTCGAACTGGCCGCCTACCTCTTCGGGCTGTTCGGCTTCCGAATCTTTTCGGTGGCCCGCGAACTCGACAACCCGCTACTCGATCGTTTTGTCACTGAGTTTCGCGAGTCGCGCGGCCAGCGGATCCTCCCCAAAAAGGGGAGTGCGCCCGACGTGGCCCAGGTCATGGATGAGAACGGGGCCATCGGCCTACTCGGCGACCAGGCGGCCGGCCCGCGGGGCTGCTGGGTCGACTTTTTCGGCAAGCCTGCGAGCGTCCACAAGGCGATCGGCGTCTTCTCCCTGTCGGCGTCGGCGCCGGTGCTGGTCTGTACGGCCACCCGCCGGGCGGGGCTTTTCGACTATGACCTGCGGCTCGAGGGCGTCGCCGATCCCGCCGCGGGCGGGCCGGAGACCGGCGATCTCACGGCGCTGTCGCAGTGGTATACCTCGCTTCTCGAGCAGGCCATCCGGCGGGAGCCGGCGCAGTATTGGTGGGTCCACCGCCGATGGCGGTGTCGGCCCGGAAAGGCTAAAAAGACAAAACCGCGTCCTGCCGCTTGAGCGTAGGGCGGTCGTCGCTCCGCCCCTGCCCCGCCTGTGTGTGCCTGCCATGCCTGACTGGATCCCCGTCGCCGCGGCGTCGGAATGCCTGCCGGGAACGAGCATCGAAAGGGTTGCCGGCAATCGTATGGTGGCCATCGCCAACGTCGCTGGCACGCTCCACGCGATCGACGGCCTCTGTCCGCATCAGGGTGGCCCGCTCGGCACCGGGATGCTCTGTGGAACCATTCTGACCTGCCCCTGGCACGGCTGGCAGTTCGACGTGACCACCGGGCGGCATCGCATCTCGGCCACCATGCGTCAGGCCGTGCACGAGGTCTGCGAGCGCGACGGCACGATCTTCGTGCGGCTTACGGCCCCCGACTCGGCAGCGACGGAGCAGCGGGCATGATCGAGTATCGCTGCTTCCGCAATGAAGACCCGCCGCGGCTCGCTGACATCTGGCGGACGGCCGACCTCGGCCCGGCTGCGTTTCAGCCGATGACCGCCGCGTGGCTGGAAGCCTGTGTATTTTCGCGACCCTACTTCGACCGCGAGGGGCTGATCGTGGCGCTCGATGGCGACCGGCCCGTCGGCTTCGCGCACGCGGCGTTCGGCCCCAACGCCTCGAAGTCGGGAATCGAGACGTCAACCGGCACGACGATGGTGGTTGTTGTCGTGCCCCACGACCAGCACGCGGCGATCGGCGACGCGTTGCTCGCGCGGTGCGAAGACTACCTCCGCCGCCGCGGTTCGCAGACGATCCTCGGCGGCGGCACGCCAGACATCGGGGGCTTCTACCTCGGACTTTACGGTGGCTCCGGCCTGCCCGGGATTCTTGATTCGTCACCACGCATGCAGGAGGTGTTTGCCCGGGCCGGCTACGCCGAGGCCGAGCGGATCGCCGTGATGCGACGCTCGCTCTCCGGCTTTCGGCCGCCGGTCAACCGTCTGCAACTGGCGATCCGCCGCTCCACCACGCTGCGGGTGATCGACGAACCCGCCCGCCGCAGTTGGTGGGAGGCTGCCGCGACCACCGGGATCGCCCTGCGGCGGTACGAACTCCGCGGCCAGGACGAGTCGCTGCTGGGCCATGGATCCTTCTGGGATATGCAGCCGCTCGCCACCGCGTGGGGGGTGGTGGCCGCTGGACTGATGCGGGTCGACATCGAAGGAGATCGGCGGCGCCGTGGCCTCGCCAACTACCTCATCGCCGAGGCGCTTCACGACCTCGCGCAGGAGGGCGTGACCATCGCCGAGGCACACGTCGTCGCGGCGAACGACGCAGCGATGCAACTGTTTCTGAAGCTGGGCTTCCAGACGACCAGTCACGGCACGCTCTATCGTCGCGGATGACTCACCGCTCGGTCGAGGCGGTGGCGGCCAGTCGGGAAAGATGCTCCTTCACCTCAACTGATGCATCGATCGACGGCTGGAGCTCATGCCGCAGATACACCGCGAGCGGTGGGGTGTTGGGATCACGGCGGACGGCGAGAAGATAGTTTTGCAGGAGCGTGCGGCGTTCTGGGGTGGAGTGAAGCAGCCAATGGACCCAGCACCACGCCTCCGCGTAGTGGTCTTGCGACATCTCTCCCGGTGAATTGAGCGCATCGAGACGAGCCATGTCGGGCTGCCAGGTGCCCTCCAGGAGTCGGCCGGCAAGATGCGCCACGTGGCCGTGGTGGAGGCCCTGTTCGCTTCGCGGTGTCTCGAAGTATTCCGCGATGCCCTCGTCGAGCCAGAGCGGTACAGCCGGCACGACGGCATGCACGTAGCCGTGGGTCGTCTCATGACGCAGGTCCTCGGCGACGCGGTCTTGCCAGGCCGCAAACACCGATAACGTGGTGTCGGTTTCGACAAAAAATGCCCGGCGGGCCGGAGCCGTCGGATACTGGCGGGCGACGAAGGCGTCGTAGCGAGATGTGTTTTCGAAGAGGTAGAGGTGCACAGGCTCGTCGGAGATGGGAAGGGCGAGATCCTGGCTCACGTCGGTGCGCAGGGAGTCGAGTTCACGGACCAGCCGATGCTGGCCGGCGATCGGAAAATCAGCGTGGATGACGAGTTGCCCCGCCGTGACTTCGCTGCGGCTTGGCAGTCCGGAGTCGGCACCGGCCGCGACCAGCGTGGCCGCAACGCCGGCAGGCAGCCCGGGATGGCTCTCCAGATGGGCGCAGCCCGCGATCGCGGTGGCCAGAGCCGGGGCGGCCAGAATGCAAAGGATACGGGCGAACATCATGGCGGAGAGATAAGGAACCTCGCCGACCACGTCAATCACAGCGGCTCATGCCGGCAGCGACGTTTCCAGCCGCAGCAGCATGCCCGCCAGCGTTTCCAGTGACATCGGCCGGGAGATGACCGCCCGGGCGCCCGCGCGGAGGACCGCGAGTGTGGAATCGCCCCGCGGGAAGGAGTCGAGCAGCACGACGGCGAGATCTGGGCGGTTTGCGGTGAGCATGGCCAGCCATGTGAGGTCTGCCGCGGACAGTTCCGAGACGTCCCAGACCAGGATGTCGGCCGGTTCGTCGAGCGTGGGCCGTCCGCAGGTGCGCCGCAGCGGTGGCCGTCCTGCCGCCGTCAGCACATCGGCCAGGCTTTCGACGTCGTCTGCCCGCGATGCCGCCACCGATACGCGTCGGCCTGGCCGCGTGGCGAACTCGGCCACCCGTCCGGCTGCCTCCAGCAGCCGCTCCTCGCGGCGGGACGTGGCTGGAAGGCCCAGTGATCCCGGTCGCCCTCGGGCACGATCGTGCATCCACCATGCCATCCGACCAGGGAGCTCGTTCCAGGCAACCTCTTCGATGCCGGGCAGGGCCGGTCCGCTTCGCCGTCGCCCCTCGACCAGGCTTCCCGCAACCGACACGAGCGGCGCCAGAGGCCAGCGGCGCGCGAGAGTGATGCAGTCGACAAGGGACCAGCTGGCCGGCGTCGGTGATGCGAGCACAACCGCCGCCGGTGATCGCCTTCCAAGCGTTTCGGGCGGTGACGCCACCGCCGCATCCGGGGTTGGCGTCTCGTAGACATCGGCCAACTCACCGGCCCACATCCGCGCCAAGGCCAGTTCCGCATCGATGCACGTGCCAACCCACAGCACGGCTGGCCGCAGGGAATCGGCGGCTTGATCGAGGCTCTGGTTGTTCACGTCTGGTTCGCTCCTCTCGACCCCGCGACGGTAGCCCGGGGACGCTCAGGCTGGCAAGGCGGGTTGTCTGCGAGGGCGGGGCACTGGTCGGCTGTGATTCGCGGACAGACGGCCTTGACCCACTTTTCCGCCTGGTGACAATCCGCCGCCAGCGACGTCCATGGACGGACTCGTTTCCCCGATCGCGGGCCGCCTCGGCAGCCCCGGTCCCGCCGGCAGGAGGCCGTCATGCGTGATGCTTCAAAGGGTGCACGGGCTCGTCAGGTCGGAGACGGCCGGAGCGAGGTTCGCGGAGTGCGGGTCTCGGAGTTTATTCCTGGGGCCCGGTTCATCGCCTGCGACGACATCGTGGTGCGACGCTGCCAGGACGATCCGGACGAGTGCCGCACCGGCGACGTCTTCGTGGCACGGCTCACCGAGCGGGGCGACGGACACGAGGCCGTGTCGCGGGCGATCGCCCGTGGGGCCTCGGGCGTGATCGCCGAGCGAATCGTCTCGACCGACGGTGTGCCGCTGTGCCTCGTGCCCGATAGCGACTGGTCGATGGCCCGCCTCTGCCACGCATTGGCTGGCGATCCATCACGCGAGATGCGGGTGATCGCGGTCGCCGGCACCAGCGGCAAGACGACGACGGCCTGGCTTGCGGCCGCTGCCCTCACCGAGGCGGGGCACCGCGTGGGCGTGCTCTCCGACCTGGGGTGTCTTGGCCCCGACGATGTCGAGGCCGTGCCAGACGATGTTTCGTCGCCGGCGGCGCTCGCCCGCTGGTTGGCCAGGCTCGCAGCGGGAGGCTGCTCGCACGCAATCGTCGAGGTCTCGAGCCGGATGCTCGCGGCCCACGTCACGGCCGGCATGGCGTGTGACACCGTCGTGGTCACGAATCTCGCCGTCGCCCACCTCGACCAGCACAGCTCGCACCGCGCGTATCGCGAGATCACGTCGCGAATCATGGAAACGCTGTCTGAGGGCGGCTGCCTCGTGACCGGCATGAGCGTCCGGCAACGCAGCCGCATCTTGGCCGCCGCTCCGGAGTCGGCCACGTGCCTGACTGCCGGTCTGACCGCCGACTGTGATATTTGGGCACGGCCAGTGGAAGGCAGTCTGTTTGGCAGGACGTTTCTCATGGGATGCGGTGGGCAAATCGTGCCGGTCACCATCGACACGCCGACGGTGCCGTTCGTGCGCGACGCGCTCCTGGCTGCCGCTGTGGCCGCGAGGTATGGCGTGACGCTGGAGCGGGCCGTGCGCGGCATCGAGGCGACCAAGAGCGTGCCGGGCCGGATGGAGCGGATCGACAGAGGGCAGGACACGCCCGTGTTTATCGACGCGCCATCGAGCATGCACGCGGTCTCGGCGACGCTCTCAAGCCTGCGACGCCTGACGCGGGGCCGGCTGGTGGTTCTTGCCGACGAGCGGCTGGCCGCGCGGCTCGGAGGCCGGGGGTTTGGCCGGCGTCTCGAGCGGTGGTGCAACGACTGTCTCGTCGTGCCCGAGTCGGTGGCGTCTGACGATCCATCCACTGCCGACATCACCGCCTATGCCCGCGTCGACCGACTACTCGCCTCGCTCGGTGAGCACGACTGCGCGGTCGTGCTTGGCCAAGTGCTCCGGGAGCCGGCGCCTTTTGGACCCTCTGCCGGTCGGGCCTCCCTGGGGGCCCTCGTCGACGGTTGGTTCCAACTCGCCCATCCCGCCGTGGAGCCGTTCGACCGCCGACGGGCCGCGTGAGCCGCCCGTGCGGGAGAGGCATGGACGATGGACCGCGTGGTGAGGCACAATCTATCTGCGTGAGTGCCGCGCCGAACCCGTCCGCCGGCCGGGGCGGTCGCGGGCCGTGAGGAATCAGAGCGATGAATCAGCGTTCCCGATCGACACCTGCTGCCGAGCCAAGGCTCTCGGCCGCCACGCCGTTTGACGATCTCGGGGTGGCCGTCTCCTGCCTCGAGCCACTGGCCCATCACACCTGGCTCGGAATCGGCGGGGCGGCTGAGTTTTTCTGCGAGCCGGTCGATGTCGAGGCCTTGGCCCGCGTGGTGAAACGGTGCCACGAGAAGAACATCCCGTTGCGTGTCATAGGCGGCGGTTCGAACGTGCTCGTTCCCGGCGCGGGCTTTGCCGGCATGGTCGTGAGGCTTTCCGCTCCGTCGTTCTGTGGCATCCACGTGGAGTCGCCCGTCATCCGGGTTGGCGCCGGCGCGAAACTCGTGCATGTGGTGTCGGCTGCGGTGCAGGCGGGCCTGAGCGGTCTGGAGACACTCGTCGACGTGCCGGGCACCATTGGTGGGGCTCTCGTCGGCAATGCCGGCGGACATGGTGGCGACATCGGGGAGCGAGTCGCCGACGTGACGGTGATGCTCGGCGACGGCACGCTCGAGGTTCGCGAACGTGCGCGGCTGGCCTTTGAGGCGCGGTGGAGCAACCTTGACGACTGCACCATCATCGGCTGCCGACTCGACCTCGACGAGGAGGATCCGGCCCTGCTCACGAAACGGATGCAGAAGCAGTGGATCGTTGGCCGCTCGGCACAGCCGAGCGGCACACGGAGCGTCGCCATGATGTTCAAGGATCCGCTGGGGACCACCGCGGAATCGCTCGTGTCACAGGCTGGAGCGCGGGATCTGCGTGCGGGAGACGCCGCCGTCTACGCGCCGCACGCAAACTTCGTTGTGGCTGGTCCGCATTGCTCTGACGACGATGTTCGCACGCTGGTCGAGACTGTGCGGGCGCGGGTGCGTGAGAAGCTCGGCATCGAGCTGACGCCCCAGATCGAGGTCTGGTGAGTCGGGTTGATCCCCGGGTGCCATGAATCCTCCGCCACGCCGCCGCGACCAGCCGACCGAGCCGCCAACGGTAAGCGGTCTCGTTCGCTTTCTCAATGAGCACAGGGCAGGCCTCGCAGCGCTTGTCGTCGTCGTAGCGGCGGTGCTCAGCGGCTGGA
Source organism: Planctomicrobium piriforme (assembly GCA_945869735.1). Lineage (GTDB taxonomy): Bacteria > Planctomycetota > Planctomycetia > Pirellulales > UBA1268 > QWPN01. The sequence goes on along the minus strand of CAMBPQ010000029.1, from coordinate 15,036 downwards.
TGGCATGGTCGCAGCTCGGCGAACGCGTGCGGGGTGACGCCGACCTCGTACTCCATCTCGACGCGATCCAACTCGAGGGCGTGGCGCCGTGGATCCGTGGTGATCTCAAACTGGAGGCGCTTCGCGACGCGAGCCTCGCCGACGGGCTGCCGCTTGACGATCCTGAGCTCGTCCGTCGGCTCGCGCGGGCGTTTGACATGCACCCTTGGGTGCGGGAGGTGGTCTCTGTGGAGGTACGGCATCCGGCCGGTGCGCGGGTGCAGGTGCGGTGTCGCGAGCCGGTGGCTATGGTGGGGGTGCCCGGCGGGCTGCTCGCCATCGACGCCGAGGGGGTCGTCCTGCCCAGCGACGACTTCACCGCCGAGGTGGCCGCCGCCTATCCAAAGATCAGCGGTGTGGCCTCGGGGCCTCAAGGGACGGTGGGTTTTCCGTGGGGCGATCCCGTGGTGGGGCAGGGGGCGGCGCTGGCCGCGGTGTTGGGCCCTGACTGGGAGCCGCTCGGGCTCATCGAGTGCCGGCCCACGCTCGGCAAGGAGGGCGAGGTGCAGGCCTGGCAGTTGGTCGGTGCCGCGGGAAGGATGATCGTCTTTGGATCGGCACCAGGGCATGAGCGACCGGGTGAGCCAACGGCAGCCACCAAAATCGCTCGTCTGCGGGCGTTGCCCAAAGAAGGAGTGTCGGGCACGACGGTCGACCTCACCACCGAACCCGAGACACCACCAGCAGTGCCCTCGATTCCCGCCGGCTGACCCGCTCGCTCTGGAGTCCTTGCGATGCGACTTGATCCCGCCACGTCGTTGCTCTGCGTGATCGATGTCCAAGAGCGACTGCTCCCGGCGCTGGCCGACGCTGACCGGTTGATCGCCCGTTGCGGGCGGCTCGCCGAGGCGGCGCGGCTGCTGGGCGTCGCCACGGTGCTCACGGAGCAATACCCCAAGGGACTTGGGCCCACGGCCCCGCCGCTCGCCGCCGTTTTGCCGCCTGCGGTGCCGAAAATGGCGTTTAGTTGCTGCGGCTGTGAAGCCTTCGCCGGGTCGATTCCGGCCGGTGTGGCCAGCGTCGTGCTCTGTGGCCTCGAGACACATGTCTGTGTCGCGCAGACGGCGTTCGACCTCCTCACACGGGGCTACGCTGTGTTTGTGGCGGTCGATGCCGTGGCGTCGCGGCACGCCATCGACCACGACGTGGCCTTGCGTCGGCTGGAGTCGTCGGGAGCCATTCTCATCACGACCGAGGCGGTGCTCTTCGAATGGTGTCGCACCGCCGAGCATCCGCAGTTTCACGCGGTCCGAAAACTCGTGCTCTGAGGCGTGTCGCCGCTCAGGGAATTTCTCGGCTCTTTCGCGGACAACAACGCGTCGATCACGGCGTCGTGCCGCGGACCGCGGCTAGTGAACACGATCGTGCGGGCGGTTGGTGAATCGATCGTGAGCGTCACGTCCAGCCTGTCGGCGGGCAACGCCGCGGCGATTCGCTCCGGCCATTCGACAAACACCCAGGTGGCCCGGGCGACGGCGTCGTGCCAGCCGATTTCCAGGAGGTCATCGGCGCTTTGTAGGCGATACATATCGGCGTGAAGGATGGCGGCCCCGGGGCCTGCGTGCTCGTGCACGAGGCCAAACGTCGGGCTCACGACCTCCGCGGGATCGATGCCCGCGGCTCCGGCCACTGCCTTCACGAACGTGGTCTTTCCGGCACCCAGATCGCCGTGGAGCGCGAGGAACGCAGGCCGCGGCAGAATCTCGATGAGGCGGGCGGTGAGTGGGAGTAGCGACTGTTCGTTCGCCACATGCACCGCCACGTGACCGATGAAAGACAGCGGGTCGTCAGGCACCGAAGTCATGGATGTAACCCCGCGGTTCGAGTGGTGCGACCGTGCCATCGGCGGCCCGCGCGGCGAGCCCCGATCCGCTCACGACCTCTCCGATGATCGTGAACGGCGTGCCGACCATGGTAGGCGCTTCGGCAACGAGCCGCCGGGCCTCCTCGGGTGGCAACGCCAGCACCAGTTCGAAATCTTCCCCATCGGCGAGGGCATGATCGAGTGGGCTGCGGCCGTCGCCCGGCTGCGCCGCCATCACGACGGCATCGGGGTGAATCGGAATCGCCGTGAGATCGAGCACTGCCGCGGTGCCGCTGGCCTGCATCAAGCGGGCCACGTCGAGTGAAAGGCCGTCACTGACGTCGATCGCGGCATGAACCGTGAACCGCTCCGCGATCGCGAGTGCCTCGTGGCATCGGGGCGTTACGGCGAGATGGCGGGCGAGCAGGCTCCCTCCGCAGGTGCCGCTGACAACGAGCAGGTCGCCAGGCATGGCGCCGTCACGTCGCCATGCCCGGCCGGGCGGCACGCTGCCAATCACCGTGACGCTGATCACGAGCGGGCCATCCCAGGAGTTGGTGTCGCCGCCGGCGAGCGTGACACCGTGCTCGGCCGCCAGTTCGAGGATGCCATCGAGCAGGCCGCGGCCGAGCGCGTCGCCGTGGCGGTGCGGCAGCGAGACGGCCACAACCGCCGCCTCCGGCCGCGCGGCCATCGCGGCCAGATCACTGAGATTCACGGCGAGCGCCTTGCGGCCCACGAGCCGTGGTGGGCAGTCTGGCCCGAGAATGAAATCAACGCCTTCCATGAGCATGTCGACGGTGACGACGGTGCGCCGCCCGGCCGTTGGCCGAAGCACGGCTGCGTCGTCGCCGGGGGGCACCTCGAGTCGTGGATCGGGAGGAATGCGGGCGAGCAGCCCGGCGACGAAGTCGAGTTCCATACGAACGATTGTCGCCGCAGGGATGCGTCCGGGAAGCCCGCAGCGCGGGCGACGGGAATACGGATGGCGACCGCTGGCGTGGCGCGGAGCGGAGCGGGGTGGGGGGCGTATTCCCCACGCTTGCGCGTGGGGCTTCCTGACGGGAGGCGCTGCGTCGGGTGCCTCCAAGAAGCCCCACGCGTGAGCGACCGTCAGCGGCGGACCGTGTCTGAGACGATTTCACCGAAGAGCGTTTCGCGGCCGCGGAGCACATAGAACTTGATTGGGTTGAGGTGATCCTCCACCGCCTTGTCGAGGATGTAGGCGATGTTCTCGGGTGCGATCGTCTCCCACACGTGGAGCCCGACGAGGATGTCGCCCTCCTGGATGCCCTGCTCGCTGGCGGGGCCACCGTCGCGGACAGCGGTCACGAGCATCCCGCCGCGGTAGCGGGCCTGGAGCTTCTGAATCTTGGCGGCTGGCACGAGCTGGAGTCGCAAGCCAATCTCTGCCCAGCAGCGGTCGTCGAGCGACACGGCGTCGCGGCGGACCTCCGCCAGCGGGAGGTCGAACCGCTCGGCGGCGCCCGCTCTTACGACGGTCACAGCCACGCTCTCGCCCACCTTGCGTCCGAGCATGGCCCGCTCGACGTCGAGCTGATGCGACACGGTCACGTCGTCGATCTTCGTGATCAGGTCGCCCGCCCGCATGCCCAGCCTTTCGGCCGGACTCTCGCGATGGACTGCCTCCACCACGGCGCCCCGCGGGGCGTCCCCACGGACGACGAGGCCGTGCCAGGTGTGGTCGATCCGTTCGGCCGAGAGGAGCCTCGAGACCACGTCGAGCACCCGGTCGATCGGAATCGCGAACCCGATGCCTTGGGCACCGGCTCGGACCGCCACGTTGATGCCGATCACTTCGCCATTGATGTTGAGGAGCGGTCCGCCCGAGTTGCCGGGGTTGATGCTGGCGTCGGTCTGGATGAGGTCTTCATACCGCTGGGTGCGGCTCACCTCCACGTTGCGGTGCAGGGCCGAGACGATGCCGCGAGTGACGGTGTGCTCGTAGCCATAGGCATTTCCGAGGGCGAGCACCGTCTCACCGATCATCAGGTCGGCCGAAGTGCCGATGGATGCGACCGGCAGGCATTCGTCAGTCTCGAGCCTGATCACGGCGAGGTCGGTCCGCGGGTCGTGCGACACGAGCGTGGCAGAGGTCGTCTTGCCGGAGGCGAGCGTGACCTCGATTCGCCGCACGCCCTCCACCACGTGATAGTTGGTTACCACGTACCCATGCGGATCGACAACCACACCCGTGCCCATCCCGTTGACGCGGCGGAGCTGGCTCTCGTCGCCGGCATCACCGCCCACGACCTTCTGGCCGTGGATGTTAACGACCGAATCACGTTGTGACTCGATGGCCTGCACAATGGCTGTGCGGCGAGACTCAGCCTCGGCGGGTGGGCATGCGAGCGCGGCGACCGCGACCACAACCAGCGGCAGGAAAGCCGTCGGACACCGCATGCAGATTTGACTCCCCCGTCCAGTCGGGTGATTCGCCGCCTACCGGCCAGCGACCCCACACCGCTGGAGAAAGGATCGACCTCTGCGCCCCGGCGATTCATCAGGCGCCCGCCAGCCGGCACACTTTCCCAGCCGAGGGGCCCGGCGGATGGTCGGAGGGGCGACGCGGAAAAACATGCCGCCGCCCGGGAAATGATTCATGTTCCGCCGTCCGGGGCAGCGGGGCCGTCATCGTTGCGGTCGGCCCCCACGAGAAGTGGAAGCAGTTGCAGGGTGAGGAAGATGCCCAGCACCACAAGCACGATCATGGGCCAGGAGTCGGCCACGGTGCCGACGATTTTCCAGCCAAACTCCTGCGCGATCCCCGCCAGCAGCGTGGCGACGACGATGACCATCAGCGCGGCCATGATCAGTCCGCAGCCCAGCGAGGCCATCGTGCCGCGAAAGGTGCCCATCTCTGAGAACTCCTCCCGATGGAGGTCGATCGCACGGCCCCTGGCGAGGCTCCGCGGCACGGTCTCGGCGAGCTCGATCGCCCGCGCCGCATCGGCCCAGGTGGCAGCCTCGCCATCGTCCGCCACTGCGGCCTTGCCCGCCAGAGTGCGATCGATCACCGCGAGCATCGTGGCACCGCGGTCGAAACTGGCCACATCGACGGCCGTGCCAGACCAGGTCCACGGCCGTGCGGAATCGTCAGGGGCATCAACCACGACCGCGCTGCGGGCTGCCTGAAGCCGCAGCGTCAGCCCTGATTCGGTGCCCGGGGCCACCTGCCAACGGACGGGCAGCTGAGTCGGGCTGGTGAAGCCGACGGCAAGCGTGTTCCATGCCGAATCCGGGGAGGCGGAGCCCAGCGTCGAGAGCCTCGTCGGGTCGCCGACGATTGCCCGGATGAGGTCGGCATCGCGGGAGAGCTGCGAGAGCACTGCGTCCCGCGTCCGCTCTGGCATCCGGCGCTCGAGCAAGAGGGATTCCGCCGGGCCCTGGTCGCCGACGCCGGCGAGTGCCGCTGTGATTGTCTCACGAAGCCGGCCCACGAAGGGATGCAGCCGTTCGGGTAGACAAGGGATGAGCAGGCTCCCGGTGTCGCGGCGGATCATGTCGAGCTCGTAGGCCCAGAGCATTGAGAGCTCGAGCGGCTGTGCGAGCACGAGCGGTCGGCCGGCCTGCACCAGGGCGCGGACTGCGTCGGCCCGCGATGGGTCCCAGCCGTCGGAGCCCACGAGCACCACGTCGCAGGTGGCCGGGTCGAGCAGCGATTCCCAAGAGGCGACCCGGGGCAGGTGCGTGTCGTCGATTCCCCAGGTCGCTACGACCCGGTCTTGGCGGCGGATGGCTGCCGCCACGATCTCCGCCATCCTCGCGTCGCTGCCGAGAAGTCCGATGTGCATGGTCGGTATTGTTCCCGCACACGTCGAAAGCGGCCAGCCCCGCGTCCGCCGCGGCTGTTCGCGGCGCTTCGCGGAGTGTATAGAGGGGTGGTGATGGGTGGCCGCGTGGGGCCGCCGCCGAGGGAGCCTGTCGACGCACGATGCACGCCGAAGTGATTGCGATCGGGGACGAACTGACTTCCGGGCAGCGGCTCGACACCAACAGCCGCTGGATGGCGGCCGAACTGGGCGTGCTGGGGATTCCAGTGACGTTCCACACCACGGTGCCCGACACACTCGAGGCGGGGATCGAGGCGTTTCGCCTAGCCGCCGGCCGAGCCGACGTCGTGGTGGTGACCGGCGGTCTCGGTCCCACGGCCGACGATCTGACGCGGGACGTGTTGGCGGCAGTGGCAGGCGTGCCGCTGGACCTCTCGGAGGAGGCGCTGGTGGCCGTCGAATCTCGATTCACCCGTCGCAACGCGCCGATGCCGGAGTCGAACCGGCGGCAGGCGCTGTTTCCCCGCGGCAGCCGGATCATCCCCAATCCCGATGGCACAGCGCCCGGTATCGACATTGATCTCGATCGCGCTGGTGGCCGATGCCGGGTCTTCTCCCTGCCGGGTGTGCCTTCGGAGATGAAGCGGATGTGGAGCGACACCGTGGAGCTGGCGCTGCTCGGCATGATGCCGGGCCGGGTGACAATCGTGCAGCGCCGGATCAAGTGTTTTGGAGCGGGCGAGAGTACGGTCGAGGCGATGCTTCCCGACCTCATTCGGCGGGGGCGTGATCCGCTCGTCGGCATCACCGCCCATGAGGCGACGATCACGCTGCGGATCGCCGCCCGCGGCCGCGACGAGGCCGACTGCCTGGCGAAGATCGCGCCCACTGAAGCGACGATCCGCGAATGCCTGGGAGTGATTGTGTACGGCGTCGAAGACGACGAGATCGAGGATGCGACGCTCGCAGCCGTCGCCGCGGACGGGGGCTCGGTTGCGAGCGTCGAGGTCGGCACGGCGGGCCGGGTCGCGACGCTGCTCGCGCAGGCGGCCGCGCGACGAGCGACCGCCGGGGCATTCCGGGGCGGCATTGTCCTGTCACAAGCGAGCTCCGTCGACCCGCGATCGCTTGCCGAGCGGGCGCGGAGGGAGTTTGACGCGGCCGTGGGGCTCGGTGTGGGCGCCGTACGTCCGGCGGCCGACGGCCGTCAGGCGGTCGACATCGCGATTGCCACTGCTGACGGCACGACCGTGACCGAGCACGTGCTTGGCGGTGGCCTCGAACTGGCCGCCTCCAGGGCGACGAAGACAGCCTTAAACCTCGTCCGCCTGCAGGCGGCCGGGAGCAATCGGATGGGGCGGGAGCCGCAGGCATGAAAGACGTCCCAGACGATCGTCGTACAGCGGCCGCCCGCCGGACGCTGTTTCTCTTTGCGGGGTTATTGACGCTCGTGGGGCTGATTGCCTGGCCGTCGTTCGTGGGCCGAATGCACTACGCGCGGACCCGGGCCGAGATCGCCGCAATCCGCGACGCGGCCGCCGGGGCCGAGCTGACGGCGGTGGGCAAGCTCTTCACGACGCTCGCCCGGTTGATCGGCCCGTCGGTCGTCAACGTCACGTCGAAGCGGCGGCTGGTGACGGTCGCCGACGAGATCGCGGCCCTCCGCGGACTGTCACCGGTCGGCGTCACCGACGAGCAGGTGGGATCGGGAGTGATCGTCGAATCCGACGGGATGATCCTCACGAACTATCACGTGGTCGCCAACAGCGACCAGATCGACGTCACGCTGTCCGACGGTCGTCGCTTCACGGCCGAGCTGTTGGGCGCCGACCCCGCAACCGACATGGCCGTGCTGCGAGTCGACGCCCGGGAACTACCGGCGGCGGCCTGGGGCGATAGCGACTCGATTGAGGTGGGGGAGATGGTGTGGGCGATCGGCAATCCGTTCGGGCTCGACCGCACGCTGACCTACGGGATCGTGAGCGCCGTGGGGCGTCGCGGAGTGCTCAACAGCCCCTACCAGGAGTTCCTCCAGACCGATGCGTCGATCAACCCCGGCAACTCGGGTGGTCCGCTCGTGGACGTGCACGGCCGCGTGATCGGCATCACCACGGCGATCGTCGGCAAGGACTACAGCGGCATCGGCTTCGCGATCCCAAGCAACGTCGCACGGCAGGTGAGCAGCGCGATCCTTGCGAGCGGCTACGTGGAGCGGGGCTATCTCGGCATGGCCCTGCGGTCGTCGGGGCCGAGTGTCTTTGGTGTGGTCGTCGAGGCGGTGGAGCCGAATTCGCCCGCCGCACTGGCTGGCATCCGCCGCGGCGACGTGGTCGTGTCGTTCGATGACGAGCCCGTCGCCGAGCCGGCGGGGCTTGTGCTCCAGCTCACGAGGGCTCCGATCGGCGCGACCGTCGAACTCAAGATCGTCCGCGATGGCAGTCCGCAGGCGGTCGCCGTGCAGGTCGGCCGCCGGCCACGGTAGAGCGCATCTGCCTTTGGTGGAGCGGTGTGACGGCACCCGGGAGCAGGGAGGCAAGCGGGTCGGCGAACGCTCGAGGAACCTTGGGCGTATCCTCGCCTCGGCGACGAGACTTTTGTCGCCCCCGAGCCGGCGATTCACGTAAGTCGAATGCGTTCTAGCCGCACGGTCACGCTGCCGGCGGTTCGGGGGCAGGCCCGGAGCCGTCGTCCGCCGGTGCGCCGCCCGGCAGGTCGTCGAGCATCTTCGAAAAGTTGAAGTCACCGCCGCCGCCAAACCCGCTGAAGCCGCCCAGACCCGTTTCAGTATCGCCTGCGGTAGCCGCTTCAGTCGATGCTGTTGGGGTTTTCGGGGCCGGCCGCTCGACGCGAGATCCCTGCGGCCGCTTTCGCATCTCTGCGGCTACCGCGTCGAGCCACTCCCCGGTCGGGAATGCGTAGGGGCGGAACTTTTCGAGCGTGCCCGTTTCCTCGTGGATAAAGAGCGCTCGCTGAGGGCCAAGTTTTGCAGCCACCGGGCTGTCGACCAGCTGGCTCGAGTCGTTGCCACTCATCTGAAAGAGCACCCGCAGTTCGAACTCTTTGACCGCGTTGCGGTCGAATGTCCGCTGCAGGTTTGTGAGCGAGTCGCACCAGATGATCATGTGGACGCCGACCGACGGACCATCCTTGAGGACCGTGAGGAAGTTGTCGGCAGGTCCAGCCTTCTTGTCGCCGAGTGAGTAGCCGAAGTCGCCGTCACTCTTGCGGAGTTCGCGAAACCGGCCGAGGTCACGGACGATCACGAATACAGCCTCGCCGTTGAGCACCTGATCGTCGAGCCGCCGCTTCACCTCCGCCGCAAGCTGCTCACAGGCGTCGGTCACACCCAGGCGACCAACGATTTCGATCTCATGCGGCAGGTGGTTTGCGAGTTGCGATAGTAGGATATCTGGCTTCTCCTCTGCGATCGCCGGCTCCATGAGCACGAACCGCGCCGGCCGGCCGAAGCCGCCGCCCGGATACGGATCGTGGCCGGCAGCCAGACTCACCATTGCCATCGCCAGGATTGCCGTGCCCAGATCCTCCCGCTGGCCGACGATCAGCATGTTGGCCCCGCCCTGGCGGCGGAAGATCGCCGCGGTCGGATCCTTAATCGCGATCGCGTCGCCAAACCAGGCGAGCGGCGCGACGAGTTCGTGGCCATGCACGGTGCCCGCGTGCAGCAGTTCGGTGAGCAGCGGATTGCCGGCTGGGTCGGCCGCCTGGTTGCCGTCGAACACGATCCGGGGCACGGCCGGAATGTCGGTTCGCCGGTCGGCGAGCTGCCGCAGCGCACCGAGATAGCGTTCACGGCGATCGTCGTTGAGAAACACGACCTGGAACGGGTTGTTGCCCTCGACCATGCCGTTGGCGTCGTTGTAGATCGCCTCGCCTGGCCGCGTGAGGAGCCGGGCGGCGGTGTTGTCCTCGCTGAGGATCAGGCTCGAGTCGGCCTCGTTGCACTGCAGCGCAATTCGGACGGCCATCTGCCCCATCGTCGCCCGCGGGAGGCTGTACGATCCGCCCAGCGTCTGGGAGCCGAGCAGCACATGCATGCCAAAGGCACGGCCCTGACGGACGAGACGGTCGAGAATCAGCGACGCATCCTGCGCGATCTTGTCGTCCTCGACGAAGATTTCCTGAAACTCGTCGATGATCAGTAGGATGCGGGGCATCGGGTCGGAATGGCCCGTCCTGCGGAAACCCGCCACGTCCTGCACCGAGAGTTCCCGGAACAGGTCACCGCGTCGCTTGAGTTCGCGGTCGAGCTGCTCCATCACCGAGAGGCCGAACTCCCGTTCGCTCTCGATGGCGATCACCCGCGCGTGCGGCAGTTTGTAGTGGTCATAGAGCTTAAACTCGACGCCCTTCTTGAAGTCGATGAGATAGAACTGGATCTCGTTGGGGCTGTATTGGAGCGCCAGGCTCGTGATCATCGCGTGCATCAGCGTCGACTTGCCCGAGCCCGTCTTGCCGGCGATCAGGCAGTGCTGGCTGGTGCCCTTGCCGAGTTTGAGAAACTGAAGCTTCTTGGCGCCTGCGGGCCCGAGGGGCGCGAGGACCTCGCTGGCCGTGCTCCCCTTCCACCAGTCCTCCTCGGCGGGCGCGACCCGGTCGAAGGGCACCTCGACCCGCTTGGCCGCCTTCGCCGCCTTGCCGACCCGTTGGATGATCTTCGTGAAGACCTCGTCGGATGGCGCCTGCTCCACCGTCAGCGGCCACTTGGAATACTCCGCGTCTTTCCAGGTGTAGACGCCGTTCTTGAGCACGAGCGTGGTGCACTGCTGCTCGATGTCGGCGAGGCTAAACCCGGAAGGCATCTGCTGGGTCAGATCGACCGAGAGAATCACGTAGACGCCGCAGCGGGCCCCGGACGACGCGATGCTTGCCAGCCGCCGTGCGCTCGTTTCGTTGAAGTTGGCCGGGAAGTTTGCCACGGCGACGAAGCGATACGGCTCAGGCACCTCGGCGTCGGCGTTGTAGGCGCCGATCGATTCATACTCATTGCGGAGGTACTTCTGGATCACCACCTCCATCTGCTCGGTGATGTCGGCGAGCTTCTGCTCGACGAGCTGCGGCTCGGTCCAAATACGGCTGGTGACGAGCAGTTCGTCGTGGTCGGCAAGGTGCATGAAGCCGGCGAACTGTTTGCCAAGGCCGAGCGGATCGATAATCGTGAACCGGCTCTGGCCGGCCGGGATGCCCGAGGCGATCCGTAGCATGAGCGCCTGCATCATCGCGGACGAGGTCTCCTTCTCCTCGGGCGACGTCTTGATGAGCAGCGACGACTCGATGGGCCATGGCAGGATGGCCGGCTGCGTCCAGGAGATCGGACCGAAGGCATTCAGCGCCGGATCGCTCGACACGCCTCCGGGAAGCTTCTCAAGGGTGAGGGCGACGCTCCCAAAACGTAGCCCGGGCGGCGGCTCGACCGGCAGGGGCACGTCGTCGCGGGCCAGTTCGTCCCACGAACGGAAGGCCGTCGCATCGATCCGGTTCGCCTCGTCATAAATGATCGCCGTCTGCTCGCGGGCCATACGCCACTGGGCGGTCATTGCCGCGTGGCGGTCGCGCTGGTGTGCGACGGCCGCCGCCAGGCTTTCGTCCCGCTCCTGCTCAAGCCGCTCGACGTCTTCTCGGCGGCTCGTCTCAAGCGCCACCAGCCGGGGCGGATACTTCATCTCCGCTGCGTCCCGGGCCGCCGCCACCTTGGCGGCGATGACTTCGGTCGTGGCCTTGTATTTGCCCTCGAGGTCGGCGAGCGACTTGTCACGCTTGGCGAGGATGGCGACCCGCTTCGCCTCCGACTGGGCCGACCGCTGATCCGTCTCATGCTTGAAGCGTTCCTCGAGCTTCACCGATTGCTGGTCGCGACGGGTCGCGAGAAAGACGAGGCAGGGCTGCTTGAGGCTCGCGGCTTGGCCGGCGGTCGCGGCCAGTTCCGTCGCCATCTCGCCGAGCTGGCTGCGGACCCGCGACCGCATCCTGCCGATCGTCCAGAGGCCGCCGCCGATGCCACCGCCCGCGAGGACCGCCGCCACGGCGCCGGCCGCACCAGCCTTGAGGCCGAGTTCACCCGGCAGCAGGAAGAACGCCGCCGCAGCCGCCGCGACCCCAAGCAGGAGGGGCACGGCGATCGCCGCCGCCTGGAGCCCACCGCCGAAGGCGGTCTTCGCAGCCGGCAGTCCGAGGAGCGCCTTCGCCTGCTCGTCGACCGCGAGCCGGAGCCGATCAAAGGTCTGGATCAGGTCGCCTTCCGAGGCTCCAGCCGGAGCGGACGCATCGATCGCCAAGGCCTTGAGCCGCCGGCCTTCAAGGAACGAGTTGACCTTGGTGGTCGATTCGTCGATCTGGGTGATTGAGCGGGCGAGATCCTTTTCCCCCTTGGCGAACAGCCGCAGCGGATCCTTCTTCTTTTCCTTGAAGACCTCCCGGAAGGAGCCCTCCTCGAACTGGTCCTCCTCCTTCGACTGCTGCACGAGCTTTTCCGACTCGCGGGTGATCTTCTTGACCATCGCCGCCCGCTGGTCGTCGAGTTTCTTCTGCTCGGCGACGAGATAGGCGGCGGCCTTCTGGAGGATGGCCGCATATTCCCGCGTGGTCGCCTCGATCTCGCCGGCGTATTTCTTGTGCGTCGCCGCGAGGCCGGCCTCGGACTTCCGCCGGACTTCGGCGACCCGTGTGTCGTGCTCCGTCTGGATCTCGTTTTCGAGTCGCGCGCGAGTCGCGGCCTCGCGGCGGAGAATGTCGATCTGGCCGCGGAGAAGACCGCGGTCGTAGACCGACGGGACAGCGGACGATGGTTCGGAGGGCGTCGTGCTCACGCGGGGATCTTCCTCAGGGGGCGGTGCGGAATGGCGACGGCTACATGCCGTCGGAGTCGCTCACGTCGCGGATCGCCCGGTCGAGCACCTCGGCGAGCCGGCCCAGGGCGTCGAGCGTCTCCTTGACGCTCGGCGTCAGCGGTTCGATGTTGTCTTTTTGAAAGGCTTTTGCGCGGACGTCATGCCAGCCTTCGCCGGCGACTTCCCACTTGAGGTTGAGCTGTTTGAGCGCGTTGGCCAGTTTCGACGCGCCGCTGGAGAGGTCACCGACCCTCATGAGGATGCTCCTGGCTGGCCGTCGGCGGGCGGCGCGGCCGGTGAAACGGGCCGTGGCTCGTCGAGTTGCCGGGTAACGCTCTGGCCACCCGCCGAGCCGCCACCCTCGGCACCCCCGGTCGGAGAGGACACCTGCCGGTAGGCATCGAGCGCCTTGAGCATTTTCTCGAGTTGCGACATAGCACGCGGGCAGTCGACGTCGATCACCTCGCGAAACCGCACCAGCCGCACGCAGGTCTCGCGGAACTGCTGCTGCACGAGGGGCGTCCAGCGACGCACGGCCTCGGCCTTCTGCTCGGCCCGCGCCAGCCGCTGCTTGGCCTTTTCCAGCGCCTTCTTCTCCTCGATGCACGAAGGCTGGTTGTTGCCCACCTTCTTAAACGCGCGGCAATACTCGAGGTCTTTGATCGCCTTGTTGACGAGTTCGGTCGCCTTGCGCATCTCGGCTTTCCAGTAGGCGGCCTGGTCGACCGTGATCCACTCGACGGCCCGCTGCCCCTGCATTTCGACTTCCGAGATGGCCTGACCGCTGTCGTGGCCAAACACGGCGAACGCGGCCTTGATGAAGGCCAGCGTGTCGATCGATTTGACGTCTGCCTGTGTCGACATCGGTATCCTCTCCCTGCCTGCCATCCGCGAATCGCAGCCGTGCGGGCGGCGACGGTTATTCGTCCACGGCGGACTGTCAGCGCTGCTGGAGATACTCCTCGACCCGCTCGGCCTTGCGGATCAGGTAGGGCACGTACTCGCCCGTTGATTCGGCGAACCGCTTGAACGTGCCCAGCTGTGCCTCGAACTCCTCCGCGAACTTCTGCTGCTCCTGGTCGCGCCAAGTGGCACTCAAGGCGGCGAGTTGCCGCTGCACCATCTGCATTTGGGCCACGACTTCCTCACTGAACTTCCGCAGGCTGCCCGCGAAGCGGCGAAGTTCGGCCGGATCGACGATTGCCTGTCCCATGATGGCGGTTCCCCTGTGTGTTCGCGACGTGCTCGTGGCACCTTTGCCAGAGGCTCGCATCTTAGCGTGGGATCGCCCGGCGTGGACAGTCGCCCGGCTGCGGCGGCACGCTGGGAATCCGCCGGATTGCAGCGTAGACTCCGGCCTTCGAGCAGCCGCCCGCCTCTCCTGGAGCCTGATGGTGACACAACCCGCCGCCCAGCCACCCGCCGCAGCCACACACGGGGGGCACGCCGCCCACGGGGCCGCGCATGCCGCGGTTGAAACGGCGATCCAGCCGTGCACCGGGTGGCATTGCAGCCACCTGTTTTACGCCTTCGACCGGGAGCGACTGGCTGGCCTGACGCCGGCGGCTCGGGCCGCTGGTGTTCGGCAGTTCGCCGAGGCGCTCGACCCGGCTGGGCCGCACGCGCCCACGCGGCTGCAGACCTGGATCGTGCCCGGCCACAAGGCCGACTTCGGCGTGATGGCGATGGACCCGGATCCGCTCAAGGTCGACGACGTGCACCAGCGGCTGCTCGTCGGCCCGCTCGGCTCGGCGCTCGTGCCCACGTATTCATTTGTGAGTCTCACCGAGGTGAGCGAGTACGTCCCCACGGTCGAGCAATATGCCGCGCGGCTGGTGGCCGAGGGTGAGGTAGCCGACAGCCCGTCCTACAAGGCGAAGGTGCAGGGCTATACGGCCCGTGAGCCGGCCATGCGGCAAGCGCGACTCGAGCCGGAACTGCCGCCGTGGCCGAACGTCTGCTTTTATCCCATGAACAAGAAGCGGAAGGTGGGCGAGAACTGGTTCACGCTGCCCTGGGCGGAGCGGAGCCGGCTGATGGCCGAGCACGGGGCCTCCGGCATGAAGTTTGGTGGCCGCGTGACGCAACTCATCACCGTGTCGGTCGGGCTCGACGACTGGGAGTGGGGCGTGACCCTCTGGGCACGGCGCCCTGAATGGCTCAAGGAGATCGTTTACACGATGCGATTCGACGAGGCGAGCGCCCGCTACGCCGAGTTTGGACCGTTCTACACGGGCTACGTGAGCACGCCGGAGCAGGTCCTCGCCCACTGCCACGTGAAGGATAGCCCGGCCAATGGCACGTCCGTAACCGATTCCGAGCTGATGGGCGGCTCGTGAGCTGAGTGCCCGGTCTTCCTGTCCCGAAACAGCAGATCCAGGAACGCCTGGCTGACCCCTTGCAGTGGCGTTTTTCGGCCGTCGGCGCAGAATCTCTTCGAGTCCGGGCGCGTGGCGGCTTCGTTGATCCCTCGCGCCCAGCTGGGGTCAGAGGCTGTGAATATCGATCGCGGGCAGCTCGTCTATCCGTCGCTTGAAAGACGTCGCGATCGTGA
>CAMBPQ010000028.1 GCA_945869735.1 Planctomicrobium piriforme | reverse complement strand
CCCTCCATGTGGCTGCGGAGGTCGAAGTCACCGCGGTGGGCGATCCCCTCCAGCTCGCCAAACTCGCCGGCGGCCAGGAAGGGAAACGCGTATTCGATGTCGGCGGTGCCCACGGAGTAGTGCGAGAGTTCGTCCTTGTCGTGCTCGCGGAGCTGAAGCTTGCCTTCCGTGAGCCCGAGGTCGAGATACCACTTCCATCGTCGGTCGCGCCAGTAGCGGTACCACTCCGCCGACTCCGCCGGCTTGCAGAAGAACTCGATCTCCATCTGCTCGAACTCGCGAGACCGGAAGGTGAAGTTTCGGGGCGTGATCTCGTTGCGAAAACTCTTGCCGATCTGGCCGATCCCGAACGGCACCCGGACCCGCGAGGTGTCGACCACGTTCTTAAAGTTGACGAAGATCCCCTGGGCCGTCTCGGGCCGAAGGAAGGCGCGGTCGTCGTCGTTGCCCGCCAGCGCCCCGATCCGCGTCTCGAACATCAGGTTGAACTCGCGGGGCTCGGTGAGCGTTCCCGGGGCGGCGGCGTCGGGGCCGAGCGCGTCGGCGAGCGCGAGCACACCGGCGGCCACGGCCGCGGCGAGCGACCCGAGGTCGCCCGTCCACTCGATCTCATCGATCTGCTTGGCCCGCAGGCCAAAAAACTTCTGGGCCTTGGCGGCGATGCTCGGAGGCGCCTCGTCCCCCGACTGGTCGGTGGTCACGAAAACCTGCTTGCCGCGGTGGGACGCCCAGCGGCCGTTCAGATGGTCGTAGCGGTAGCGCCGCTTCGACTCGCGGCAGTCGATCATCCAGTCGTGAAAGAGGTCGAAGTGGCCCGAGACCTTCCAGACCTGCGGGTGCATGATGATCGTGCAGTCGAGGCCCGCCATCTCGTAGGGCGAGGGAGCGCCCTGGATCGTCGCGAGTTCGTCGTGGCCGGCGACCATGTCACGCCACCAGCAGTCCTTGAGATTCCGCTTGAGGGCGACACCGAGGGGGCCGTAGTCCCAGAAGCCGTTCAGGCCGCCGTAGATCTCACTCGACTGAAAGATGAAGCCGCGCCGCTTCGCCAGCGACACGATCCGGTCCATCCGCGACTGCTCGTTCTGCTTGTTGTCCATAAAACTTTGGTAGGGGGAAAACGGCCCGGCATCAACTCTGGGGGAATAGGGAGACAAGCCGTACCTTACCCAGATTCGGTGCCAGGCACCATTTCAAATGAGGCTGCCGGAGGTGTGATCGAGTTGCGGCACAACCGAGAGCGTGTCGATTGCGGCGGCAACTGCAAGATCAACCTCCATGCCGAGGTCGACGAGGTTCGCGCCCCCCGGTGAACGATGAAACTCGGTGACGAGGCCCGCCAGCACGTCGCCGCCCGCGGCCACGCGGCGGAACAACGCGACCGCCTCGCGGGCCGCCTCGTCGAGGATATCCTTCGCCCCGGCCGCGGAGGCTGCGTCGAGAATCGCCCCGGCGGCGAGCACGTCCTCGGCCGACAAGAGGCCGTCGGTGCCCGCGCACACCAGATGCACCGACATCGAGTCACCGGCGAGTCGCCGCACCACGCGAGCCACCGCGGCGCGGTTGACGATCGCTCCCACGAGAATCTGCCTCGCGTCGCGGCAGGCATGGAGCGCTGCGGTGCCGTTGGTGGTCGTGATCACGATCGTCTTTCCCGCCACGCGGTCGTGGGTGTATTCCAGCGGCGAGTTACCGAGATCAAAACCGGGGATGCGAATGCCCCCCCGCTCTCCGCCAAGCAGCGTGCCCACGCCCAGAGCCGCCGCGAGCCCCCGTGCCTCCTCGATGCCAGCCACCGGCCGCACCGCCACGGCCCCGTGGGCCAGAGCCGTCGCAATTGTCGTCGATGCCCGAAGAACGTCGATCACCACCGCGATCCCTCCCGCGGTCGCCCCGGCCGGCATACGATGGAAGAGGTTATGACAGTGCCAGTGCACCATTTCGTGTCCTATCGTGTCTCAAGAGAAAATCGTTCGTGACGCCCGAAGCGACTCCCGACGCCACTACCACGTTAGGTGAAGCCGCCTCCCCGGACAAAGCCCCGGCCGGCGGTGTCGACAAGAGCGGCGCGCGGGTGCAGGGCATGTTCGCCGAGATCGCGCCGCGCTACGACCTCGTCAATCGGATGCTCTCGGGAGGCATAGACGTCTGGTGGCGGCACGTGACCGTGAACCGGGCGCCGCCTCCCCCCTCGGGCGCCGTGCTCGACGTCTGCACCGGCACGGGCGACCTCGCGCTCGCCTACGCGCGAAAAGGCGGGCCGAGGGTCCGCGTGGTGGGGAGTGACTTTTGCCGGCCGATGCTCGACCGCGGCGTCGAGAAATCAGCGAAGACAGGCGTGCCTGTGGAATGGGTGGAAGCCGACGCGATGGCTCTCCCTTTCCCGACCGCAGCGTTCGACGTCGTGACCGTCGCCTTCGGCCTGCGGAACATCGCCGACACACGGCAGGGGCTCGCCGAGATGGCTCGCGTCTGCAAGCCGGGTGGCAAACTCGCGATCCTCGAGTTTTCACTGCCGAAGAATGTGGTCGTGCGAACGTTCTACCTGTGGTACTTCCGCAACGTGCTGCCCTTGCTCGGCAACGCGGTCGCGCGAAACAAGTCCGACGCCTACACCTATCTCAACAAGAGCGTCGAGGAGTTTCCGTCGGGAGCCGCCCTTGCGGCCCTCGTGAAGGCCGCGGGCTTCGACCGTGTCGAGCAGGTGCCGCTGTCGTTTGGCATCGCGACGCTCTCCGTCGCCACGCGGGGGGCCTAACGCGATGGCTGCCGTTCCTCCACTCGTCGTGGGCATCACGGGCGCCTCCGGGGCACCCTACGCCGTACGTCTGCTGGAGGTGCTCTTGGAGTCGGGCCGCGAGGTCCACCTTGCGATCAGCCCGTCGGGCCAGGCCGTGATCGGCGAGGAGCTCGGCCGGCACATGGACCTCGACCGCTTCGATCTCGCGACACTTCTAGGTCACTCGGCCCCGAAGACCGGAACCCTTCACTACCACCACCATAAGAACCTGATGGCCCCGATCGCCAGCGGGTCGTTCCTGACCTCGGCGATGGTCATCTGCCCGTGCAGCGGCAGCACGCTCTCAGCGATC
This sequence comes from Planctomicrobium piriforme, assembly GCA_945869735.1. Classification (GTDB taxonomy): domain Bacteria; phylum Planctomycetota; class Planctomycetia; order Pirellulales; family UBA1268; genus QWPN01. Next base: position 32,943 of record CAMBPQ010000028.1, on the reverse strand, counting down.
GCCCACTCGATGGGCGAAAACCTGATCCACCGGGCCGCGGAGGTCCATCTGAAGGAGCGTCGCAAGCTCGTGGTGGTGCCCCGCGAGACGCCACTCTCGCTGCCGCAGCTCAAGAACATGCAGGCAATCCACGAGGCGGGCGCAGTCGTGCTGCCGGCGGCACCGGGCTTCTACCACAGCGCGGCCACGATTGCCGATCTCGTTGACTTCGTGGTGGCACGAATCTGCGACCAGCTGGGAGTGCCCAACACGCTCATCCGCCGCTGGGGCGAGGCCACCTGATGGCCACCGCTGTGTCCGAACCCCGTGGGCCGCGGCTTCGCACCTTCCTCGAACTCGTACGGTTCAGCCACACGATCTTCGCCCTGCCCTTCGCGATCATTGCCGCCTTGATCGCGATCCGCTGGGGGGGCGACTGGGTGGGCGAAGAGGGTCTTTCGCCGACGTCACCGGCGAGACTCGCTCGCGGGGTCGCTGGCATCGTCCTCTGCATGGTCACGGCCCGCACCGCCGCAATGGCCTTCAATCGCATGGTTGACCGCACGATCGACGCCGCCAACCCGCGGACTGCGTCGCGTCACCTGCCGCGGGGTGACGTGGGCGTGGGCGAGGTGCTCCTGCTCGTGGTCGTATCCTCGGCAGCCTTCATTGCCTCCACGCTCATCTTCCTTCCCAACTGGCTACCGCTCGTGCTCTCGGTGCCGGTGCTCGCATGGCTGCTCGGCTACAGCTACGCCAAGCGGTTCACGATGCTCGCCCATGTCTGGCTCGGGGCGGCGCTCGGCTTCGCCCCGGTGGCCGCCTGGATCGCCCTCCGCGGTCAGACGCTGCTCCGCGACCCCGTCGACATCCTCCCGGCAGCGATCCTCGGCGTCGCGGTCATGGCGTGGGTGGCGGGCTTCGACATCATCTACGCCTGCCAAGACGCCGCCTTCGACGCGGCTCACGGCCTCCAGAGCATCCCCGCCCGGCTGGGTGTGCCGCGGGCCCTGCGGCTCGCGAAGTGGTTTCACCTGGTCACAATGCTCCTGCTCTCCGCCCTGCCGCTCGTGGTACCCGAACTGGGCTGGATCTACTGGATTGCCTACGCCGCGATCGCCGCCCTGCTCGTCTGGGAGCACTCACTCGTGCGGCCCGACGATCTCTCGCGGGTGAATCAGGCCTTCTTCTCGGCCAACGCTGTCATTGGCCTCATCCTGCTCGCCGCGATCGCGGCCGACCTCTGGTGGTAGCCGCGACGCCCGCAAACCCCGCACTTTTGGATATTCTGTTGCGAAACTCGGCCCCGTACGGTTCTGGTGGTGGCCGTTCAAAACAAGAAGCCAGCCCCCCACCTCATACCGGACAGGTTGCCATGATCCGTGCCGTCAAGCCTTCCCTCGATCCGATCCGCGAGAAGGTCGAGGCCGGCGAGCGGCTAAACGCTGCCGAAGCGGAGATGCTCTGGGACGAGGCAGTTGATGTTCACGAACTGGGCGAACTGGCGAACCTCGTCCGCGAGCGAAAGAACGGCAACTTCGGCTACTACAACATCAACACGCATCTCAATCCCACCAATGTCTGCGTCTACCGCTGCACGTTCTGCGCATTCCGCGCTGACCTCCGCGATGCCCGCGGCTATCTGATGAATGACGAGCAGATCTTGGCCCGCGGCCGAGAGGCGGTGGATGCGGGCTCGACCGAGATGCATATCGTCGGCGGCCTTCACCACCAGAAGGGCTATGACTGGTATCTCGACGTGGTGCGCTTGCTGCACGACGCCTATCCGACGCTGCACCTCAAGGCCTGGACGCCAGTCGAGATCAACTGGTTTGCCCACCTCACCAAGCGGTCAATCCGCGACATCCTCGTGGAGATGAAGGACGCCGGGCTCGGCAGCCTTCCGGGAGGCGGCGCCGAGATCTTCCACCCGGAGGTCCGCGACAGGATCTGCGAGCACAAGGCCGACACGAAGGAGTGGTTCACGATCCATCGCACGGCTCATGAACTCGGTCTGCGGAGCAACGCTACGATGCTCTACGGCCACATCGAAAACGCCTTTCATCGCACCGACCACCTGCTGCGGCTCCGTGAACTCCAGGACGAGACCGGCGGCTTCCAGACCTTCATCCCGCTCGCCTTCCATCCTGAAAACACGCGGCTCTCACACATCTCCAAGCCGACTGCGGCGATGAGCCTGCGAACGATGGCGATCTCGCGTCTGGTGCTCGACAACTTCGACCACATCAAGGCCTACTGGATCATGCTCGGCATCGGCACGGCCCAGGCGTCACTGGCCTACGGGGCCGACGACATTGACGGCACAGTCCGCCACGAACTCATCTATCACGACGCGGGCGCGACCACACCTGAGGTGCTCTCTGTCGAGCACATCCAGCGGCTGATCCATGAGGCGGGTCGCGAGCCGGTCGAGCGCGACACGCTCTACCACCGCGTTGTCCGCGACGGCACGACGTGGCGGGCGAGCGAGCCGGTCAAAGTCGGCTGACGGCCTTCCGACAGGAAGCCCCAAACGCGACCGCGGGGAGTATGCCCACCACCCCAACCCGCTCCGTGTCACGTCTACGGTTGCCGCCCGTATACCCGTCGCTCGCGCTCCGGGCTTCTTGAAGCACCCGAAGCCACCGCCCGCACCGCCTCCCGTCAGGAAGCCCCAAGCGCGAGCGCGGGGAATACGCCCTCCACTCCACCGGGCTTCACGTCACCCGATCTTGCCGAGACCGAGCGTGTCGCCCCAGCGGTCGAGGATCAGTTTCTGGAGCCGGTCGAGCCGCGGATCGGCCAGATCGGGATCCCGCTGAAAGAGATCGAGGGCATCGCGACGCGCCTCGGCAACAACCGATCCATCGCGAAGCAGATCGGCGAGATACAACGGCGGCATGCCACTCTGCCGCGTGCCCACGAGGTCACCCGGGCCGCGGAGAAGAAGATCTTTTTCGGCCAGTTGAAACCCGTCGGTCGTCGCCACGAACGCGTCGACCCGCGGGTGCGGATCGCTCTGCGAAGACGTCACGGCACCGCAGATGCCCTGCACGCGACCGCGGGCCACGCGGCCGCGTAACTGGTGGAGTTGGGCGAGGCCGAACGACTCGGCATCGAGAATGGTCATGATCGTCGCCTCGGGCACATCGATCCCCACCTCGATCACGCTCGTGGCCACGAGCACGTCGAGCCTGCCCGCCCGAAAATCCTCCATCACGGCCGCCTTCGCCTTGGGTTTGAGCCGGCCGTGGATGAGCCCGAGCCGAAACGCCTCGAGCGGCCCGTTGGTGAGCGATTCATAGGCCGAGGCGATGCTGGTGAGATCCCGCTTCGACTCCTCGACGGCCGGTACGACAACGTAGCCGCGCCGTCCCGCGACGAGTTTTTTCCGGAAGAAGTCCCACCAGCGGTCGAGGTCGTCGGGCCCCACGCGATAGGTAGCCACCGGCTGCCGGCCTGGCGGCTGCTCGTCGAGCACCGAGACGTCGAGATCGCCGTAGACCGCATGGGCGATGGTCCGCGGGATCGGCGTGGCCGTCATCACGAGCGTGTGCGGGTCGGCCTGCCCCTGCTGGAGCACCGCCCGCTGAAGAACACCAAACCGATGCTGCTCATCGATCACCACCAGCGCGAGGTTCTTGAACATTGCGGTGCCGCAGACGAGCGCCTGCGTACCGATCACGATGCCCGCCTCCCCCGCCCCGATCCGCGCGAGAATCTTCTCCCGCTGCTTCGCAGGCTGGCCGCCGACAAGCAGCTGCACTTCCACGCCGGTTCCGGCGAGCAGTCGCTCGAGCGTCGACGCGTGCTGCCGGGCAAGCAGCTCCGTGGGAGCCATGATCGCGGCCTGATACCGATCGGAGGCGTCGGGCCGCACTCGCGTGCCTACGGCGGCCAGCATCGCGTAGACGGCGATCGCGGTCTTCCCGCTGCCGACGTCCCCCTGCAGGAGGCGGTTCATCGGCTCTGTTTGTGCCATGTCGGCGGCGATCTCCGCACAGACCCGCTTCTGGGCCGGCGTGAACTCGAAGGGAAACCGTGCCCGGATCCGGGCATCGAGCCGCGCGTCGACGCTGAGTGGCGCCGCTGACTTGGCCCGCTGCTGCTGGCCGCGGTGCATCCGCAGCGCCAGCTGGAGCATGAACAGCTCCTGGTAGACGAATCTCCGTCGGGCCTCGTCGATCATCTCCCGGCTCGATGGGCAGTGGATTTCACGAAACGCCTGCTCGATTGGTAGGAGCGACTTGTCGGCGAGCATCTCGTCGGGCAATGCTTCCGGACAGATGCCCGCGGCATGGTCGAGCGCCGCCTGCACGGCGAGCCGCACGTGCGACTGCTGCACGCCTTCGGCAAGCGGATACACGGCGAGCCAATCGGATGCGTGGGCCTGCTCGCCACCGGAGAGCCAGCGAACATCGGGGTGGGCAAACTCCCAGGTCGAGCCCTTGAGTTTTGGCTGGCCGGCGAGCACAACCTTCATTCCCGCCGCGAACCGCTTTGCCATGAACGGCATGTTGAACCAGGTCGCCCGTGCCCGGCCGCCGGCCGAGGCGATGACCACCGTGAGCATCGTCCGCCCGGACAGAAGCGTCCGCGAGCCGACGTCGGTCACGTCGCCGACGATCGACGCGTGCTCCCCCTCACGGAGATCAGCGACGGCATGGGCGCCCGAGAAGTCGCGGTAGTCTCGCGGGAAGTGCATGAGCGCGTCGCGGACCGTGACAAGCCCGAGATGCGCGAGTTTCTCGGCTCGCGTCGTCCCCACGCCCGGCAGCCGCTCAAGGCGGGTCGAAAGGCTCGCTTCACGGCCCGGTGGCAAAGAGGCTGCATCCATCAGCGAAGTCTACCGCGTCGCCACCCGCTTTCCCGTCGCTCGCGCTCCGGGGTTCTTGAAGGCACCCGACGCGGCCCCACGTCCGTCTCCATGCGATAAAATGCACCGCCTCCCGACAGGAAGCCCCAAGCGCGAGCGCGGGGTATACGCCCACCACCCCAACCCGCTCCGCGCCGCCGTCACACCCGCCACCCGTATGCCCATCGCTCGCGCTCCGGGCTTCTTGGAGGCACCGTATCCCGGCAGGAAGCCCGCTACTGGCCGTTGCGCTGAAACTCCTTGTATGCCTCGACGGCGAGGCGGTCGCACTCCTCGTTTTCCGCATGGCCCGAGTGGCCAGCCACGTGGGAGAAGCGGATGGTGTGATTGGCCGCGAGGCGGTCGAGTTCCCGCCAGAGGTCCTCGTTCTTCACCGGCACGAGTTTGCCCTTCTCCTTCCGCTTCCACCCCTGCTGCTTCCAGCGGGGTAGCCACTCGGAGAGCCCCGTCCCGACATACACGCTGTCAGTGACGAGCTCCACCACGGTCGGCCGCTTGAGCTGTTGCAGCCCCTGCACCACCGCCGTCAGCTCCATGCGGTTGTTGGTCGAGACGGGCTCGCACCCCGAGTCTTTCGTCTCGCGGCCGCTGCCCGGATGCCGCAGGATGTAGGCCCATCCCCCCGGTCCAGGATTACCGCTGCAGGCTCCGTCGGTAAACAGCACCACCTCCGCCTCGTCACGCGCCTTCGTCATCTCTGCGTCATCCTCCTTGATGTGCCAGCGGTTCCGCCGCCGTCATGTCGGCGTCGTTGTCCACGACCTCCAGCCGCAACGGCAGCCGCACCGTGAACCGGCTACCCCGGCCCAGTTGGCTCTCGACCGAAACGTCGCCCCCGAGCAGCCGGCAGAGCTCCCGCACGATCGATAGTCCCAGACCCGTCCCGGAAAACTCGCGGGTCATCGCGTCGTCTCCCTGGAAGACGTGCCCCTGGCGGAACTTTTCAAAGATCGTTTGCCGCTCCTCTTCGGCGATGCCGACGCCAGTGTCGATCACCTCCAGCAGAAACTCGTGGGCCGGCTCGTCCCCGGCGGCGTCAACCCTGGCGACCACGTCGACGCGGCCCCCCTCGGGCGTGAACTTGACAGCGTTGGAGAGCAGGTTGGCGAGGATCTGCTGCACCTTCGCCTGATCCTGCTCGACCGCGTCGAGCCCCGGACCGATATCGTGCGGGAGATCGATCCGCTTCCGCTCGGCCAGTGGCCGGACCATGTCACACTGGGCACTCACGACCGATTCGAGCTTGAACGTGGTCGGCCGCACCTCCATCTTGCCGGCCTCAATCTTCGCCAGATCGAGGATGTCGTTGATCATCTCCAGGAGCATCCGTCCTGAGGTACGGATATTCTCAACATACCGCTTTTGCTTCAGATCGAGCGACTCGATCGAACCCAGCACGTCGGAAAACCCGATGATGCTGTTGAGGGGCGTCCGTAGTTCGTGGCTCATGGTGGCCAGGAAGTCACCCTTCAGGCGGTTCATCTCATAGAGGTTGAGGTTGGCCTGCGCCAGTTCGTCGACCTTCTCGTCGAGCGTGCCGTTGGTCTTGCGGAGCTCCTCCTGCGTGTCGATGAGCCCACGGAGCATGCGGTTGAAGGAGAGGCCGAGCTCCTCGAACTCATCGGCCGTGTGGATATCGGCGCGGGCATCCAGGTTCCCACGCCGGACCTCGTCGCTCACCTTGGTCAGATGCTCCAGCGGCTTCACGATCACGTACCGCACGATGGCGTAGGCCACGAGCATGGCGAGAAAGACCGTGATGATCGCCGTGGCAAGAAGGATCGCCCGATTCCAGTTGATCGACTTCCGCGTCGCCGCATCGGGCATCACCACTTTCACGACGGCCATCAGGTCGCCCTCGGCCAGCCGGGGCTTGTCTCCTTCGGCCGCAGCGCCGGCGGCCGAACCGCGGTATTCGTGGCAGACAAGGCAACTCTTCCGCGCCCGCACCGGCTGGTAGTAGTGGTATTCCGCGGCGTCCTCCGTACGAAACTCGCGGTATTCGGCCGTTGGCTCCCCCGGCGACGCTGCCGGCGCGGGCCGATCGCGGAAGTAGTCGAGCACCGCGGCATCGAGCCGCTTGTATGCCGCCCGCTCCTCGGGCGTCGCGTCGGGATCGAGCAGCCGCCAACTGTAGGGCTGGCTCTGGAGCGTGCGGCCGAGCGTCTCGATCAGGCTCGTGTACTGCTGCTCCTTTTCCAGCGTCTTCCAGTGGTATTGCAGCATGATCGCGTCGACGAGATGGCGGCCCGTGCTCCGCGTGGTGGCGTAGACGAGTTGCTCGGTGCGGCTCCCGTACCACCAGAAACTGCCCGCAATGAGTACGAACAGGCACATCCCGAACAGGAAGCGGACCTTCCGTTCGAGGCTCGTCTCGCCGAGGATGTCGGTGATCGATCGATAGGCCATGACGTTGCCTGCAAGCCTACAACATCTCGACGGGGTCGACGTCGATGATCCAGGCGACGTCGTCGGGGGTCTTGAGGGACGCGGTAGCGCGGGCCACAAGATCACGCAGCGCAACGCCTTCGGGGCCATGAACCTGCACGTGCCACCGAAAACGGTCGCGGAGCCGGGCAATCGGGGCCGGGGCCGGACCGAGCACGCGGACCACCGGCATGGTCGTGGCCTCCTGCCGAAGCCGGTCGGCGACGTTCCCCGCCCAGTCAGACGCCGCCCGCTCGTCGACACTCCGGACGACGATCCGCACGATGTGCCCGTAGGGCGGGTAGAGCAACGCCTCCCGAACGGGCAGTTCGCTGCGGACGAACGCCTCGTAGTCGTGGACGGCCGCCGCCCGGATCGCCGGATGGTCTGGGGTGCTCGTCTGCACCACGACGCGGCCGCCGAGCGGCCCGCGGCCGCTGCGACCGGCGACCTGCGTGACCAGCTGGCACGTTCGCTCGGAGGCGCGGAAGTCGGCGAGGTGCAGGGCCGCGTCGGCATTGACCACGCCCACGAGCATCACCGCCGGAAAGTCGAGCCCCTTCGCAATCATCTGCGTGCCCACGAGGATGTCGATCTCGCGATTACGGAAGGCGTCGAGCGTCCGCTCATGGCTGCCCCGCGACCGCATCGTGTCGGTGTCCATCCGGGCGACGGCCGCATCGGGAAAGGAGCGGCGGATCTGCTCCTCGAGCCGTTGCGTGCCCGTGCCTGAGTGGACAAGACCGGGCATGTGGCAGTCGGGGCAGTCGGCGGGCAGCCGCGTGACCAGGCCGCAGCCGTGGCAGATGCCGCGGTGGCCCGGCTGGTGGAGCGTGAGCGCGAGGTCGCACTGGTCGCACCGCGCGGTGTGACCGCAGCCCAGGCATTGCACGTGCGTCGCGAAGCCGCGGCGGTTGAGCAGGAGCATCACCTGCCCGCCGCCATCGAGCGCCCAACGGATGCCCGCCGCCAGCCGCGGGCTGACCGCGCCGCGGGACCGGCTGCCCCGTTCGCGGAGGTCGACGGTGATCACCGCGGGCAACTGCGAGCCACCAACCCGGTTGGCGAGCCGGCACATTCTCCAATCACCCGACAGGCACCGCGCGAAGGTTTCGAGCGAAGGCGTGGCCGAGCCAAGCACCAGCGGCACGCCCTCGGCTCGCGCGATCCACTCCGCGACGTCGCGGGCGTGGTACCGCGGCGCGGTCGCCTGCTTGAACGACGACTCGTGCTCCTCGTCGACCACCACGAGGCCGAGCCGCGGCGTCGGCGCGAAGATCGCCGACCGCGCACCGACCACCACGTTCACGCGGCCGGAGGCGATCTCCCGCCACTGCGCGTGCCGCTCGGCGGGGGTGAGATGACTGTGGAGCACCGCGACCGTGCCGAATCGGGCCCGGAAGCGGTCGCAGGTCTGTGGCGTGAGGCTGATCTCGGGAACGAGCACGATCGCCTGCCGACCGTACGACACCGTCTCCTCCACCGCCTGCAGATAGACCTCAGTCTTGCCGCTGCCGGTGACGCCGAAGAGCACGATCGTCTCGTGACGCGACGCCTGCATCGAGTCTTTGATCGCCGCGAGCGCCGCTGCCTGTGGTGGCGACAGCTCCGCAGGACGATCATGCGCAATCGCGGGTCGCTCCGGCGGCGTCGCGGTGCGTGATCGTCGCTCTACCGCTCCCGCCTCGCGCAGCAGCCCGAGCTTCGCAAGCCGGCTGACCACAGCCCGGCTCGCACCGGTCTCCTTGGCCAACTGCTCGGCCGTCTTCGGCTCCGCCGCGGCCGCGAGCACCTTCACCTGCGAGGGAGTGGGACTTCGGGCAGGTGCCACGCCGCTGGCAACGAGCAGGGGCGACATCCGCGTCCGCATTCGGAGCCGCACGCCAGCCGGCAGCACAGCCTCCAGCACCTCGCCCCAGCGGGCCATCCAGCGGTCGGCCATCCACTTGGTGAGTTCGATCATCCGCGGCGACAACAACGGCTTGTCGTCCTCGACTCCCGCCACGCTCTTGAGTGGCGACTGCGGCAGCTCCCCGTGCCGGACGGCCACGCAATAGGCGAGCCGCTCGCGGTTGGCCCGGCCGAGTGGCACCCGCACGCGGCGGCCCGGCTCGACGGTCGCCACGAGGGGCTCCGGCACGAGGTAGTCGAGCGGTTTGTCGACGCCCTCTGACAGCACCACGGTGGCGATCGTGCCGCGACGGGCGTCGTCCTCGGCCCACTGCGGCCGGCTCTCGAAGAGTTCGCGTTGCGTCGTATGCTGCTGAGGCATGACCGCAATTTAGACTTCGGCGTGTCTGGCGGGACGAAAAAGACCAAAAGGTTCCCGAATCCTTGGTTCCTGGTGCGGTCGGAAGCGGAGGCGGTGATGCGAATCGGCATTTTCGGCGGCAGTTTCAATCCCGTCCACATCGGCCATCTGATCGCCGCGGAATGCTGCCGCGAGCAGGGCAGGCTCGAGCGGGTGATTCTCGTGCCCGCGGCGATCCCACCGCACAAGCAGGGGCACGAGCTGGCCGACGCCTCCCATCGCGTGGCGATGCTGAACCTCGCCGTCGGCGGCCACGGGGCGTTTGCCGTGTCGACCGTCGAGATCGATCGCGGGGGCGTGAGCTACACCGTCGACACGCTCGACGCACTGGCCAGACAGCACCCGCACGATGAACTCGTGCTCGTGCTCGGCCCCGATGCATTGGCCCAGCTCCCTACGTGGCGCAAGCCGCAGACGATCGCCGAGCGGTGCGAAGTGTTGGCCGTGGAGCGGGAATCACTCGACGATCTTGCCACGTTGGCCCGCGATGCGGGGCTTGCCAGCCTGCTCGGCCGCGAGCGTCTCGAGAAGATCATCGCCGCGCGGGTGCGAATGCCCGCGATCGGTATCCGGGCCAGCGACTTGCGGGCGGCCACCGCGGCGGGTCGCAGCATTCGCTACCGCACACCGCGGGCCGTCGAGGCCTACATCGCGACCCACAGTCTCTACCGCGGCGTGTGAGCGTGAGAGCGCATTCGACTTCCGTGTCTTGCCGGCTCGGGGGCGGCAAAAGTCTCGTCGCCGGGGCGAGGATACGCCCAAGGCTCCTCGAGCGTTCGCCGACCCCCTTGCCTACCTCCTCCAAGCTGCCGTCTCACCGCTCCACCAAAGGCAGATGCCTTCTAGCCGGGGGCGTCGCCACCGGCAAGCCGCGCAAGCCTGATTTCGAGCAGGCGGCTCTTGGGCTCGGCCGCCGTTCGCGGGTCGGCCGCGAGCGCGGCAAGCAAACGGTCGAGCCGATCCGACGTCGAATGCTCCATGTTGAGAATCAGATGCGAGACACCACCGATCGAGCAGAGCCCACCCGGTAGATCGCCAAGCGGCTCTTCGCGAAGGCGGTAGCCAAGGTCGCGGGCGAGTTGACTCGCCTCAGCGAGTAGGCCGAGCGTGTCGGACACGGGAGGCGTCACCTCCCCCAGCCACTCGGCAGGCCCCGCTGCTCGCGGCGTTCGTCCATCACGCGGCGATACTCCACGTACCGGGCCCGCTGCTCAGGCGTGGTGCGATCGATCATCGACTTCCGCCACTTGTTGCGGTCCTCCTCGCTGCCGCCGCTCATCCTGTGAGGGCCCGGGGGTGCGGCAGAGGTCCCCGACCCGGCCGTACCGGCGGCTCCGCCTTGGCCGCCCTGCCCGCCGCCCTGCCCGCCGCCCTGCCCGCCGCCAAGTACACCGGCAACGGCCCGGCCGGCCTCGAAGGCCTTCCGCATCATCTCTTCCTGATCGATCTGGCGATCGACCTCGGCCTGCCGCTTCTCGGGCGGGAGGGCAAAGTAGGTGTCGATCCGCGCCCCCATCGCGGAGCGGAACATGCCGCCCCCCTGCCGCTCCGCCTGCGACCGCAGATGAGGAGGCAGCGCCTCCAACTTCGCGCGGATCGTGTTCATGGATGTCATGGCCGCGGTCGCCTCGGCGACGGTCTTGGGGCCGCCGTTCTCGGTGAACTGCTTCTGGGCCTCCGCCTGTAGTTGCCGGATCTCGGCCACGCGAGGATCGGTACCGAAACTCAGCCAACCAAGAAACCAGGCGAGCCACATCACCAGCAGCACGAAGGCCGCGGCGAGACCCAGCCAGAGGCCCCATGCGGGGCCATCGGTGTCGGCGGAGGATCGTCCGGGCTGGGACGAACGGATCGTTGCCGTGCTCATGGATGAAGCCTCGGGGACTGGGAGGTGATCATAATCAAAGATTGTCGACGTGGCCGTCGAAGTAGAGGAAGTTGCGCGAGCCCTCGGGCGGCGACCAGTTTGGGTCGTCGGTCTGGTTCGTGCCGGACTCATCGGCCGAGAACAGACCCGCGAAACCCGTCATGTGAAACGGACCAAATTCATACAGCACCCAGAGCTTGGACGAAGCGAGGTTGCTCCCGAGGCGGCTGGAGGTCAGGGCCTCCTCGCGAGTCTTGCCCTTGGTCTGGTCGGTGTTCAGCAGTCGCCGGATCGGGTACTCGTAGCTCGTGCCCTCGTACGGCACGTCCTTGTACTCGGCGGGACGCTTGTCCTCGGGAATCTCCGCGAGCCGCTCCACGATTTTCCTCCCGACCTCCGACGCGGGATTACGGGCGAAATACACGCTGTCTGACGGGCACCGAAACGCCTCACGGCTGTTTTCGATAAACGCCCCCAGGGCCGACGCGATGCTCGGCCGGATCGGCTCCGCGGGCCAACGGTTGAGAATCTCCGAACTCGGCAACGACGCGGCCACCGGGAACCGGCCCTTCGTCTTGCGATCCATGTAGGAGATCATGGCGATTCCGACCTGCTTTAGATTTGATTTGCAGGTGATCCGCCGGGCAGCCTCCCGCGTTGACTGCACAGCCGGCAGCAACAGCCCAACCAGCAGGCCGATGATCGAGATCACCACCAGAAGCTCTACGAGCGTGATGCCCGGGCGGTGTGGGCAACGGCTGCCAAGAGAGTGGACAGGTCGGAGAGGTGTCATGGATTCCTGAATCGCGCCGGTTTGCCGGATGAGAACGTTCGCAGCGGCAACGAAGACCGGTCTGCGGAATCTTGAACGGTCGAGGAGCCGAATCGGCGTGCTCCGTCGATTGTACAGCCGGTGTCGCGCCGGCGACGATACCTCCCGCTGGGGCGCAAGTCCCGCCAAAGCAGGCATTTGGGGGTGGCGACCAGGGCAAACAACCCCGGTCGTCCAAAGAGTGCCCGTCAGGCGAACTTTGCGGAATGGGGCGACACCTCCGAACTGGGCACGGTAATCATGGACGGGGCGGCGGATCCTGCGGGGCGGTGCGATCGCGGGGAAGGCGAGCCTTCCTGTCGCGATTTAATCGTCGTGCGCCCTGACGCATCCCCGGCACCGCAGCGGGTGAAGGTCCCGACCGCCGCAGCGACCATTCCGACGAGCGAGCTGCTGGCAGCCCAGGCCCGGCACGCGGCCGAACTGGCAGACCTCCGCCGGCAACTGCTCGAGGCGCGAAAGCAGGCCAGCATCGGCGAGTTGCTGGGTACCACGACCCACGAGTTCAACAATGCCCTCACCACGATCCTCAACTACGCGAGGATGGGCATCCGCCACCGCGATCAGCCCACCCGCGACAAGGCCCTGGAGCGGATCCTCTCGGCCGGCACCCGGGCCGCCAAGATCACCGCGAGTGTGTTGTCGATGTCGCGGAACCGATCGAGCCGGTTCGAGCCGACCGACCTGCTGACGCTCATCGAGGACGTGCTCGTGCTCTTGGAACGCGAAATGATGAAGTATCGCGTCCAGGTGGAGCGGGAGTTCGCCGCGGTGCCCCGGGTTTCCGCCAATCCGAGCCAGTTACAGCAGGTGCTCCTGAACCTCCTGGTCAACGCCCGTCAGGCAATGCCGACCGGTGGACGGCTGATCCTGCGTCTCTCCCACGACGAGGCCACGGGCTTCGTCGACCTGATGGTCCGCGACACCGGCAGCGGCATGCCTCCCGAGGTGATGCGGAAGATCTTCGAACCGCACTTCACCACCAAGTCGGGGCCAGACGAGACCGGCAAGGGGGGCAGCGGCATGGGCCTGGCTTCCTGCCGCGAGATCGTCGAGGCCCACCGCGGCCGGATCCGCGTCGAGAGTGCCCCGGGCAAAGGCACGGCGATGACGATCCGCCTGCCGAGGTTTACGCTCCAGGCCACCGAACGCCGCGGGGCGTAGCGCGACGTCGGTCGAGCGCATTCGACAACGGTGGAACGCCGGCAAAGGGGGCGGCAAAAGTCTCGTCGCCGGGGCGAGAATACGCCCAAGGCTCCTCGAGCGTTCGCCGACCCCCTTGCCTCCCGCCAGGAAGCCCCAAGCGCGAGCGCGGGGTATACGGGTAGCACACCGCCCCGCTCCACACCAAAAGCTCATGCGGTCTCGGCGCCCTGCAAGCGCGGGGTTGCCCGTGCCATATCGCCGGGCTTGCTGGCCAGCGAAGGATAGGATGGCGAAGCGCAGCCAGCATGCAGAGAGCGGAGGGCACGGATGCCCGCAGCGAACGTCGGGCGACATGGCACGGGCAACCCCAAGCCCGTGCCACACGGGCCGGCTGGCGCGGATCACGCGCTCTTCGTGCGGGGCTCGCGGGCGAGCACGACTGGCTCCGTGCCCGCGACATTCCGCTCATTGATCACATAGGTGCTGCCCTGTTGCTCGGGCAGGTCAAACATGATGTCGAGCATCACGTCCTCCATGATCGAACGCAGGCCGCGGGCCCCGGTCTCCTTCCGCATCGCCTTACGGGCGATCGCCACCAGCGCCTCATCGGTAAACTCAAGATTACAGTTCTCGAGGCCGAACATCCGCTGATACTGCTTGACGAGCGCATTCTTGGGATCGTTGAGCACTTTGACGAGCGCCTGTTCGTCGAGCGGCTGGAGCGACGAGATCACCGGGAGTCGGCCAACGAGTTCGGGAATCAGGCCAAACTCCAGGATGTCGTCGGAGTCGACCTGCGGCAGTAGTTCCGCCAGGTCGGCGTCGCCGCGGTACCCCGTCGGCTGGCCGAAGCCGATCGTCTTCTTGCCCAGCCGCTTGCCGATGATCTTCTCGATCCCGACGAACGTGCCGCCGCAGATGAAGAGAATGTTCGACGTGTCGATCTGGATGTACTGCTGCTCGGGATGCTTACGGCCTCCCTGCGGTGGCACATTGGCGACGGTGCCCTCGAGCATCTTGAGCAACGCCTGCTGCACCCCCTCGCCCGAGACGTCGCGTGTGATCGAAACGTTTTGGCTCGTCTTGCCGATCTTGTCGATCTCGTCGATGTAGAGCACGCCGCGCTGCGCCGCTTCGATGTCGAAGTCGGCCGCGTTGAGGAGCTTGAGCAGGAGGTTCTCGACGTCCTCGCCCACGTAGCCGGCCTCGGTGAGCGTGGTCGCGTCGCCGATGGCGAAGGGCACGTCGAGGATCTTGGCGAGCGTCCGGGCGAGGAGCGTCTTGCCGCAACCGGTGGGGCCGAGGAGGAGAATGTTGGACTTGTCGACCTCGACCTCGCCCGCTTCACGACTGAGGTTGAGCCGCTTGTAGTGGCTGTGCACGGCGACGGCGAGCACCCGCTTCGCGTGGTGCTGCCCGATCACATATTGATCCAGGTGGGAGACGATCTCGCGCGGGGAGGGAATCGCAGTGAAGAGTTGCTTACTCGTGCCGCGTCGCTTCTTCTCCTGATCAAGGATCGACTGGCAGAGCTCGATGCACTCGCTGCAGATGTAGACATCGCCCGGGCCCTCGACCAGCGGCCCGACGTCGCGGTAACTCTTGCGACAGAACGAACAGAACGCATTCTTCTTAGTCGTTCCGCCGGCGCCGCGCCGACCAAGCCCGCCAACGTCTTTCCCGGATGGCATTAGTTCAGTTCCTCCCGTGCTTCGGCCCGGCACCCTCGACGGGCGGCTGCTGCCGACCATCGCGTGCGGGCGTGCCGATCCGCGTTCGCGGTTCGACGAGTGTTCTTATGTTTCGGTATTCCACTTCGCTGAGCACACCTTGGTCGCGGAGATTTTTGTAGCGGCCGAGCGTTCTTTCCCATTCCACCTGATCGTCAACGTCCCGAAGCCAGCTCGCACGGATCATGACGATCGCAACGATCCCCCCCCCGACCAGCAGGGCAAGCAGAATCACAGTGGTCAGGAACGCTGGCACGAGTCGCTGGCACCCCGCCGGGAACGGGTCCCCAGACGCAGTCCGGTCGGGACGGCCGAGCCGTCTAAACCCGTCCGTGGGCTAATAGCAGACCGATTATGGCAGCCTGCCGCCGATTGGGTCCAGAAGAAAATCGCCGCATATTCCGTAATCCGCACAGTCTCACGACCCGGGAAAATCCCCGTGGATCCCGTGCCGGTACGTCGGGGTGACTCTGCCGATCCTGCTGAAAAACAGCGGCTCTGGGTGTTCGAGCCGCCGATCACAGACGGTATGGCGTCTTCGGCACACTCCGGTCCGATCCTCACGATGCGGCCGGCGGTCTGGCGGCAGCTGTTGGCCGCCCTCGCCGTCGTGTGCGCGTGTGCCTGCTCGCTCGCAGCGCAGCCGTTGGCGACTCCCGGCCTCCCAGAACTCGTGCGAACGAAGCACCGCACCTTCGCGATCCCCTTCCGGATCCCAAAATCTGAAGACCCCGACGCCGATGCCGCCCCACAGAAGGTGGTGCTCAACGTGTCGACGGATCTCGGCTCCAGTTGGCAATCGGCGGGCGAGGCCGCACCGACGGCCACGTCGTTCACCTACCGTGCCGAGACCGATGGCGAATATTGGTTCCGACTTCGGGCACTCGACAAGAAGGGCCGCTCCCGCGGTGGCGAAGGCCCGGATATCCGCGTGCTGGTCGACGCCGCTGGCCCGCGGCTCGCGGGCCGCGTGTGGAAGGGCAGCGACGGCGAAATCGTCTGCCGCTATGCCGCAGCTGACGATTCGCTAAGGCTCGAGTCGCTGAAGGTGGAGTATCGCGGTCCGGGCGACAAGACATGGAAGGTAGTGGCCGCTCAAGCCATTCTCGCCCGCGAGTCGCCGGCCCATCTCGTGGGTGAGGAGATCTGGTGGGCTGGCGAGAAGGTCGAGACGATGACGGTGAAGATCGCCATCTCCGATTCGTCGGGTAACCAGACCGTCAAGCAGTTGACGCTCGAGCCGACCGATCCGCAGGTCGACCAGGTAACGCTCGCCAAGGAGATCGGCGTGCCGCCGCTGCCCGAGCAGTCCGTGGCCGATGGAGCCGCGATCGCCGACGGTTTCACGACGGTCAGCCAGCCCGCGGCCCGCGGCCCGCTCCCACCACACACCGCCGGCGGCGACTGGTCGGCCGAAGCCGCGGGAACGTGGTCGGACGGACAACCGCAACTGCCATCCGGATCGATCGACGGCACCAATCGGAGCGTCCTCGTTCGGCCGGCCAACACGTCGGCCACGCCACTCCTGCCCCGGGCCGAATCCAGTCAGGCCACGCAGCGCCAGTCGCTCGGTGATCCGGGGATCACGCAGTCGAGTGCGGGCGGCAGCCTTGAATATCGCGGCCGTCCGCTCCAACTGACGAAGTCGCGGCGGTTCGCCTGGGATTACGAGATTCCCGCCGTCCGCGCCGCCGCGGGCCCACTCCGCGCCGAACTCTGGACCACGCAGGACGGCGGCGTGACATGGCAGCGGACGGCCGTCGACAACGACGGCAACAGCCCGATCGACGTCACGTTGACCGCGGCCGGGCTTTATGGCGTGCGGCTCGAACTCGTCGCCGAAGCGGGCGACGAGTCTGGCGGGCCGCGGTCGGGCGCCGCCCCCGATGCCTGGGTCGGCATCGACGAGGAACCGCCGCAGGTCGAACTCGTGGAAATCAGCCGCGACGAGTCGGCGCCGTTGGCAGCGCTGGTCATTCGGTATGTCGTTCGCGAGCCGCTGATCGCCCCGGGAGCCGTGCGACTCCTCTACTCGCCCAACGCGGAAGGCCCGTGGGCGACGATCGCCGATGGCGTCGACAACCAGGGCGAGCACCGTTGGACCCCCGACCGCAACGTGCCGGCAAAAGTCTACGTTCGCGTTGAGGCGGTCGACGTGGCGGGCAACATGGGATCGGCCACGTCACCCGACCCGGTTTTGATCGCCTCGCCTCGGTTCGGTGGTAAACTCGGTGGCCTGCGGCCGCTACCCTGAGACGGGCGGACTCGAGGGAACCGACGCCAAAAATCCGCGTGGGCACCGTGCGGATTTTTCGTTGCCTCCCTGAAACGGTAGCCTGCGGACTCGGCTTTCCCCCGTGACCGGCTCCGTTCCCCATGGCTCACGTCGTCACCG
The DNA here is from genome assembly GCA_945869735.1 of Planctomicrobium piriforme. Taxonomy (GTDB): domain Bacteria; phylum Planctomycetota; class Planctomycetia; order Pirellulales; family UBA1268; genus QWPN01. The sequence continues at coordinate 15,380 of CAMBPQ010000028.1, read as the reverse complement.
CGCTCGACATCCTCTCACAGCCCGACGCCTGGGCTCTCGGTGAACCGTCGCTCCTCGTGCTGCATGGCGACGAGCCCTTTCTCGTGCTCCAGCTCCTCGAGCTGATCCGCGAGCGGCTCTGTCCCGACGAGGCCGACCGCGCATGGGCGTGGCGGGAGTTTGCCGGCGACGAGCCACTCGATCCTCGCGATGTCTTCGACGAAGCTGCCACGATCCCGATGTTCGCGACGGCCACCCGCGCGGCGGTGGTGCGGCAGGCCGATTCCTTTGTCACCGCGGCCCGCGACCGGCTCGAGGTGGTCGCGGGGGCCAACCGGGGCCGCCGCGGCCTGGTGATCCTGGAGGTAAAGACCTTCCCCTCGAACACGCGTCTGGCGAAGGCGGTGGCGAAGCAGGGCCTCGCGATCGACACGTCGATCCCGCAGCGTGCCGACCTCGCGGGCTGGATTCGGAAATGGGCCAAGTCGAGGCACGGCATCACGCTCGCAGCGGCCACGGCCCAGCGGCTACTCGAACGCCTCGGTGGCGGCATCGGACAGATCGATCAGGCCCTCGCGCGGCTCGCGGCGGCGACCGATCCCAAGGCGAAGTTGGCCGCGATTCCTCCAGAGGCGATCGATGATTTCGCGGGCTCGCCGCAGGAGCGAACCGCTTGGGGCATGATCGACGCCGCAGCCGGCGGCGACACCCGGCGGGCGATCGCCGAACTCGCCGACCTGATCGACTCAGGCGAGAACCCGGTCGGTATCGCGGCCCAGATCGCGTCTGTGCTTCGCCGGCTCTCGACGGCGGCACGACTGCTGGCCCTGCCGGCAACCGCAGGGCGGCCCGCGGGCGTGGAGCAGGCGCTCCGAGAGGCGGGCGTGGCGGCGTGGCCCAAGGCGCTTGCGCAGGCGAAAGAGTCGCTCGGCCAGCTGGGGCCGCGACGGGCCCGCAGGCTGCCGATCTGGCTGCTCGACCTCGACCTCGCGCTCAAGGGGGAGGCTTCCCGGGGACTGCGCGCGAGGCTGGCGTTGGAGCGGCTCTTCTGCAAGATGACCCGCGGTGAGGAGTCTGCTGGCCGCGACCCGCTGCGACCGCCACTGCGCACACCAGGAGCCCGTCCATGAACGCCGATATCCGTACTGATCCCCGCGATGTCTGGGACAACCCGCTCGCCTCCCGCTACGCGTCGTCGCAGATGACGCGGCTTTGGAGCGACAACCACCGCTACAAGCTCTGGCGACAGTCCTGGCTCGCGCTCGCGGAGGCGGAGGCCGAGCTCGGCCTGCCGATCTCACAGGGCCAGCTCGCTGAGATGCGGGCGCATCTCGAGCCGATCGACTTCGCAAAGGCGGCCAACTACGAGCGGCGGATGCGGCACGACGTCTTCGCCCACCTGCATACCTTCGCCGACGCCTGTCCGTCGGCCCGGCCGATCATCCACCTCGGCGCCACGAGCGCCTACGTCACCGACAACGTCGACCTGATCCTGATGCGGGAGTCGCTCGACCTGGTCGCCGCGCGGCTCGCCGCGGTGATCGAGCGGCTGGCGGCCAAGGCCCTGGAGACGAAAGACATCGTCTGCCTCGGCCGCACGCACCTCCAGCCCGCCCAGCCGACGACGATCGGCAAGCGGCTCTGCCTCTGGATCCACGATCTCGTCCTCGACCTCGAGGAGATCACCCACCGCCGCAAACTCCTGCGGGCCCGTGGCGTGAAGGGCACCACCGGCACCCAGGCGAGCTTCCTCGAGCTCTTCGGCGGCGACCACGCGAAGGTCCGTCGGCTCGACGAACTGGTGGCGCAGAAACTCGGCTTTCACTCGTCGTACGAGGTGACGGGGCAGACCTACACCCGCAAGGTCGACTCGCAGGTTTGCGCGGCGCTGGCGGGCGTGGCGGAATCGACGCATAAGGCGGGCAACGACCTGCGGCTTGCCGCCGCGTGGGGCGAACTCGAGGAACCGTTCGAGACCGAGCAGGTGGGCTCGTCGGCGATGCCCTACAAGCGCAATCCCATGCGGGCCGAGCGGATGTGCGGCCTGGGGCGATTCGTGATGGGATTGGCCGCGACCGCGGGCCAGACGGCGGCCGTGCAGTGGATGGAGCGGACGCTTGACGACTCGGCACCGCGTCGGCTCGTCCTCCCGCAGGCATTCCTCGCCACCGACGCGCAGCTCGTGATTTATGCCAACATCGCCGGCGGACTCGTGGTGCTCCCCGGGAGCATCCGCAAGAACCTCGAGGCCCATCTCCCCTTCCTTGCCAGCGAGAAAATTCTGATGGCGGCGACCACGGCCGGTGGCGACCGGCAGACGCTTCACGAGGCGCTCCGCACCCACAGCCACGCGGCGACGGCGCGAATCCGCGAGGGCCATCCCAACGATCTGCCAGAGCGGCTCGCGGCCGACCCGCTCTTCGAGGGCGTCGACATCATCGCGGCGATGAAGCCCGACGAGCTGGCGGGCCGAGCGTCGCAGCAGGTCGAGGAGTTCATCTCGGAGGCGGTTGAGCTGGCCCTCGCGACCTGCCCCGCCCGCGCGGAGGAATCGTCGCTGCGTGTCTGAAAGCGGCGCCCGGCATTGTCTCGGTGCGACCCGGATACCCCGCGCTCGCGCTTGGGGCTTCCTGACGGGAGGCAACGCCCACGGTTGACCCACCCGACTCCCGATCGTGAGGAGCCGGGGGTGGCACGCGCAGAAGCCGGGAATGTTTGCGCCTCACGAGCGATGGCCCGTCGGCCAGCCACGCATCCCGTAGCAAAATCCCCGGCGCCGAGCATGTCAGCCCCGGCGAACCATTCCGGCACCGTCTCGGTGCCACCCGTATACCCCGCGCTCGCGCTTGGGGCTTCCTGACGGGAGGGACAGGCAGCCCGTTCCCCGATGATCACACCCGGTCCTGATGCCGGCTGCGGCTCTTACTCGAGCGGCAGTGAGTGCACAAACCGGTCACGATCAGGCGGTGCGACTGGGCGCGGAACTGATGCTGACCGGCGACCGCGTCGCAGATCCTGGCGACCTCGTCGCTCGAAAACTCGATCAGCGTGCGGCAGCCCGTGCAGTAGAGGTGGTCGTGCTGGGGGTAGCCGTAGTCGTGTTCGTAGACGGCGCGGCCGTCGAGCACCATCTTCTTGAGAAGCCCCGCGTCGACCATTTCGGCGAGCGTGCGGTAGACCGTCGGGCGGCTGGCCCGCGATCCCTCCGGCGTCTTCCGCAGACCGGCCAGGAGTTGCTCGGCGTCGAAGTGCTCGTGGTGACTGGCCACGTGGTCGACGATCACGCGACGCTGTCGCGTGATCCGCTTGCCGCGGGTACGCAAAAACTCGGCGAATCGCGCGGCGGGCGTGAGCGCCACGTCGACACTGCCAAGCGAAAAATCAGAACCCACGGCCATCGGTCATACTCCCGTCATCTCAATGATTGTACCCGACTGCCCGGACAGGGGTGGAGGGAGTATTCCCCGCGCTCGCTTCGGGCTTCCTGAAGGGACGCGCACGCGGCCAGCATGCCGCGAGCGAAGGTCAACGGCCTCATGAAATGCCAGCGGCCGGACCGTTGCCGGTCCGGCCGCTCATCATGCTGTCACGGCGGGAAAGGGCTTCCCGCCGTGGCTTTTCAGCTGAGCCGCTCGAGGAGGCGGTCGAGGGCGATGTCGAGCTTGTCGGCCGTGTCGTACGAGCCGTCAGCGATCGCCGCGCGGATCGCGTTGACGCGGTCGAAGCGGATGTCGGCGGCGGCATCAGCAGCCTTCACGCCATCGACCGAGAGCGTCACGGCGTCGTGCACCTCACCCACGCCCTGCTGCGGAGCAGTGGCCTGAGACGCCTGTGCGGCCTCGATACCCTTCACGGCACCGAGACCCTGCGAACCCTGCGTCGAAAAAACACCAAGGATATTCATGATTGCACTCCTGACAGGCCCCTGTTCCGATCCCCTTCGTCCCCCGCACGGCCGCTTCTACGCGACTCACCGCCGGAGGGTTCATTGAGACGATCGCGATTCCGGACCTGCTTCCTTTCCATACCATTGTTGCCGCGCTTCCGCGTTCCGGCGACTCCAGTCGTCGGACAGCGGCCGGTCATCTTCACGCGCCGGTCGCCGCGACCAACTTTTCTTTATCGACAGACTCGACAGAAAAATTCACTCGATTTTTTTCCTACCAGTTTTTCCCATCTTACCGATTCGGGCGGGCGACCGGCCTTCGCAGACCGCCCAGCCAGCCCCGACACCTCACATCGCGAACTCAGGCTTCCGCCGGCCCAACTGCCCCTGAAGCCGCTCGACGATCGCGCTGTGCATCTGGCTGACGCGACTCTCCGAGAGGTCGAGGGTGGCCCCGATCTCCTTCATGGTCAGTTCCTCGTAGTAGTAAAGGATGATGATCAGCCGCTCGTTGCGGTTGAGGCCTTTGGTGACGAGCCGCATGAGGTCCGCCTTCTGGATCCGGCGCGTGGGGTCTTCCCCCTTCTTGTCCTCGATGATGTCGATCTCGTGGACTTCCTTCGAGCTGTCGGTCTCGCACCATTTCTTGTTGAGGCTCACCAGGCTCACGGCGTTGGCCTCGATGAGGAGCTTTTCAAACTCCTCCCGGGACAGGCCCATGTGCTCGGCGACCTCGGCATCGGCCGGGGCACGGCCGAACTTGGCCTCGAGTTGCTTAAGCGCCTCGTTGAGCTTGCTGGCCTTGCTGCGGACGAGCCGCGGCACCCAGTCCATCGTGCGAAGCTCGTCGAGCATGGCACCACGGATTCGCGGCACGCAGTACGTCTCGAACTTCACGCCCCGCGACATATCGAAGGCGTCGATGGCGTCCATCAGCCCAAACGTGCCGGCCGAGACGAGGTCGTCGAGCTCGACGCCGTCGGGAAGGCGTGACCAGATCCGCTCGCCGTTGTACTTCACGATCGGCAAGTAGAGCTCGATCAGTTGGTTGCGGAGGTCCTCGTCGGACTGGTCCTGCTTGAACCGCTTCCAGAGACCCTGGACTTCCTCCGCCGACAGTTGGGGGGCGTAATGTGCCACGTCATCCTCCTTGACAGGTTCTCGATCGCATCTGCGAAGGCGTCCCGGCTCCGCCGGAAACCTTCGCACCGTTGGCCAGCACCCATGAGGTGCCAGCCTTCCTCACCGCCGAGCCTGACTGGACCGAAAAACTTTTATTCTTCGGCAGCCGCATGACGGTCTCTTGATTCAATTCCCAGGTGCCCCTGCACCCACCGCAGTTTCTCCAGTGTGCCTGCGTGATCCAGTCGTATGTGTGTGTCTTTTGTAAACCAGCGAAGCAACTCATGCCGCGCGGACCGTCTCCGTTGCCCCCACGGTCGCAAACACCTCAAGCCGGTCCTCTTCGAACGTCTCCTCCTCTGCGAGGACAACAAGATTCGGCAACTGCTTGCTGAGTGCCTCGCGGACCGCGCGGCGAACCGCCGCAGGCACCAGCACCACCGGCTGGCCGCCGCGTTCGACAGCGGTGCGGACGGCCCGACGCGCCTCGGCAATGAGCTTCGCCGACACGCGACCTGCCGCGCCCCGGAGCGGACGCGCCATCTCATCGACCACCCCGCCGGCGAGCCGGACCGCGGTGAGCCTGCCCTGTGGATCGCGTGCCCGCCGGCAGATCGTGCCTGCCAGCCGGCGACGCACGATCTCGGCGAGCTGCCACGGTTCGGCTGCTTCGGCGGCGTGGTCGGACATGATTTCAAGAAGTTCGGCGAGCGGCCGGATCGGCACCCCCTCGCGGAGCAGGCACTGCAGCGTCCGCTGGATGCGGGCCACGGAGAGCACGCTGGGCACGATCTGCTCTACCACGGCCGGCTGCGCGGCCCGCAGCGACTCGACGAGGCGGTTGGCGGCGTCGCGGGTCAGCAGCCGATCAGCGCGGCGACGGACAGCAGTCTCGACAGCGCGGACGACGCAGCCCGCATCATCGAGCACCGCCGCCCCGCGGCGGCGGCAGGTCTCGGCCTGGGCATGGCTCACCCATGTGGCAGTGCGGCCCGTGAGCGGATCGATGGCGGCATCACCTTCAACCGGCGACGATTCGCCCGGCGGCAGGATCACCAGCATCCGGCCCGCGGGAATCTCACTCTCGATGACGACATCGCCGGCGATCGTGATCCTGTAGCCACGGCCAGGCAGCGCGAGGTCGTCGCGGAAGGCCACCTGCGGCAGGACGAGGCCGAGATCTGCGGCGATCTCGCCGCGGAGTATCGAGACACGCTCGAGGAGCGGCCCGTCTTTCGCCACCAGACCGATCAGGCCGCGGCCGAGTTCCACCGCCACGCGGTCATCGGCGAGCAGTTCGTCGGCGGGTGATGCTGTGCGGGGGGCCGTCCTGCCGGAGGACGTCTGTCCCGCGTCTTCCGCGCCGCCGTCGATCGGGTCGTCGGCCACGGCCGGCCGCCGTGCGAGCATGACGGCGGCGGTGAGCGTGACGGCCGCCATGCCCGCCAGCGGCAGGAAGGGTAGGCCGGAGAGCGACAGAATCGCAAGGAACACCCCGGTGATCGCGAGCACGTGGGGCTTGGCGGTGAACTGGCGGCCAAACTCCCGCGAGAGGTCGACCGCTTGGCTGGACCGCGACACGAGCAGCCCCGTGGCGACCGAGATAAAGAGCGCCGGCACCGCGCTCGACAGGCCGTCGCCGATCGTGAGCCGGGCATAGACGCCGAGCGCCTTGTCGACGGCCATGCCGTGCTCGATGACACCGATGGCGAGACCACCGACGATGTTGATGGCCGTGATGATTACGCTCGCGACCGCCTCGCCCCGGACGAAGCGGCCGGCGCCGTCCATGCTCGCGAAGAAGTCAGCCTGCCGCTGAAGATCAAGCCGCATCCGGCGAGCCTGCTCGCGGGTGAGCGTGCCCGCGTTGACTTCCGTGTCGATCGCCATCTGCCGGCCTGGCAGGCCGTCGAGCGCGAACCTGGCCGCCACCTCGCTCGTCCGCGTCGAGCCGGCCGTGATCACCACGAACTGCACGATCGCGATGATCGCAAAGATCACGCCACCGACCACGAGGTTGTTGGCGGCCATAAACTCGCCGAAGGATTCCACGACCTCGCCGGCAGCGGCGGACCCGTCGATCGCCGCCCGCGAGAGAATCAGCCGCGTGGTCGCGATGTTGAGAACGAGTCGGACGAGCGTGATCCCGAGCAGGAACGTGGGAAAGATGCTCATATCGAGCGGCGTCCGCGCCGCCAGGGCGCCGAGCAGGGCGACCACCGAGATGGTGAGATTCACCGCCAAGAGCACGTCGACCACGGCCGCCGGCACGGGCGCGAGCACCACCAGCACGGCCAGGAGAATGGCCGCGGGGATCGCGTAGTCCATGATGTGTGCGGAAACGGGGCGGCGGAGGGCCGCGGCCGTTCCAAGCGGCTGTGCCATGCGAGCGAGTACCGTGAACGAATGCAAAGGGTTGGGCCGGCGGGGTTTCTGGCCCGTCCGGAGGCGGGACGGTAGCGGGCGGGGCGGAGACGGTCCAGACCGCTCCACGGCAGCTGAAACGGCTACAATTCCGGTCTGCCTCATCCACCGACCACGGAATGTCCCATGCACTTCGATCGCTTCGGGCTCGCCTTCGACTATCCCGACAACTGGTCGGTCGATACTGCCGATGCGGATGGCCACTACGCCACCGTCACGGTCTATTCCCCGGAGGGGGGCTTCTGGTCGGTGAGCGGCCACGCAGGCGGCGGTGATCCCCGCGAACTCGCGGCGGCGATTGTGAATCAGCTGCAGAAGGAGTATCCGGAACTCGATACTGAACCGGCCGCCGACATGATTGAGGGAAGCGAGTTACCCGGGTTCAACCTGAACTTTTACTGCCTCGACCTCACCAACACGGCGCATATTCGGACTTTGCAGACGCCCGGGGCCGTCTACCTCATCCTCTGCCAGGCGGAGGACCGGGAGTGGGAGCGCGTGGCGGCCGTGTTCGCCGCGATGACAACGAGTTTCGTGAAGGCGACGCTGTAGCGCCGACCGGAGTGGAGCCCCGACCGGAGCCGGTGGGTCGCGGAAAGACGGCTTGGCCCCGCGATGTGCTGGGGCAATCTGTCGCCACACCCGAGCGACGTCTGCCTAAGGTCCGCGACCCTACCGGGCCGACCGCTGGTCCACCACCCGCGGCATGTCGACAGTAGGTTGCACACCGCGTGCCGGACGCCGGGCTGCCCAAAAATGACGGTTTTCGGCGCGGTTGTGCCGGTCAGGCTGACCACAAGGGCGCCACGCCGGTCTCAAGCCCCCCATTTTTCAATCCGCCGCTGGGCGTTTGACTGGAGAAAATTGGAGTTTTTACCGAAAGATGCCCCGCCGTCTCCCTGCGTGCGGGGCACGAGTTGCTACGATTCTCGGGGCTGACGCCCTCCCCATCCCCTTCCTTTCCTTCCCCTTCTTGGACGAGCGACCTTGCACCTGTTCGCAGACGTGGCCGGCTCCGCTCCCTTCGGCGGCGACATCCAGATGTCCCACTGGATCGCCTTTGCGGTCTTCGTGACCGTGATGCTCACGCTCGACCTGACCGTCTTCCACAAAAAGTCGCACGAGCCGTCACTCCGCGAGAGCGCCTTCTGGACCTGCTTCTGGTCGGCGCTGGCCCTGGCCTTCAACGGTCTGGTCTGGTGGTGGCTCGGGGCCAAGCCAGCGCTCGAGTTTCTCACGGGCTACCTCGTCGAATGGTCGTTGTCGATGGACAACGTCTTCGTGTTCGCGGTGGTATTCGCCTACTTCGGCGTCCCGCTCAAGTATCAATATCGCGTGCTCTTCTGGGGCATCCTCGGCGCCGTGATCATGCGGCTCACGTTCGTGCTCCTCGGGGCGGAACTCGTCGAACGCTACAAGTGGATTCTCTGGGTGTTCGGCTGCTTCCTGATCTACACAGGCATCAAACTGGCCCTCGGCGGCGGTGACCATGAGCCCGGTGAAAATGCCCTGATCCGCTTCTTTCGGAGGTTCGTCCCGGTCGCCAAGGAGTCGGCCGGCGACCGGTTCTTCGTCCGCGAGAACGGGAAACTGCTGGCCACGCCGCTGTTTCTCGTACTCCTCGTGGTGGAGAGCACCGACGTGCTCTTCGCCGTGGACAGCGTGCCGGCGATCCTCGGCGTGGTCACGCCCGGCACCCACTACATGCGGTTCATCGCCTTCACGTCGAACGTGTTCGCGATCCTCGGCCTACGGGCGCTCTATTTCCTACTGGCCGGCGTCATGGATCTGTTTCGGTTTCTCAATTACGGCCTCTCCGCGGTGCTCGTGTTTGTGGGCTGCAAGATGATCGCTGAGGCGGCCCGACACAACGAGTGGCTGGCCGCTCAGGGCGGCTGGGATGCCCACGCGAAGGGCCATCTCATTCATCCCGCAGTGTCACTCGTGATCATCGTGGTGCTCATCGGCGCGAGTGTGGCCGCCTCCCTTGCCTTTCCTGAGCGACGGCACGGCGCCGAGATCGCGGACGACAAGGACGCCCCCCCAGGAAGCCCAACGGCGTAAGCCGTACGGCCGCACTTCCAAATCAGGAAGCCCCGAGCGCGAGCGCGAGGAATACGGCTGGCATCGAGACGGTGCCAAAGTGGTTCGCCGGCTGAGACATGCTCGCCGCAGGGGGATTTTGCTACAGGATGCCCGCGTGGCCGACAGGGCGTCGCTCGTGAGTCGCAAACATTCCCCGGCGTCTGCGCGTGCCTCCGATCGGCTCCTCACGATCGAGAATCGTTTCTGCCATCCGTACGGTTGCGCTTCCTGTCAGGAAGCCCCAAGCGCGAGCGCGGGGAATACGTCCACCACCTCTCCCCGCTTCACACCACTGCCACGGTCATGATCCGGTTTCCCTTCGCTCGCGCTCCCGGTTTCCTCTCAAAAAAACCCGCTCGTAGAGCGCCTCGTGCGCCGCCGCCATCTGATGGGCGGTGTGACGCTCCCTCGCGAGGGCATGGCCGTGGCGGCCCAACCGCGATGCGAGCGACTCATCGTCAAGGATCGCGGCGATTTTTGACGCGAGGTCGGCAGGATCGCCCGGAGTGTGGAGCAACCCAGCTCGCTCGTCGTCGAGCAGTTCCGGAAAGGCGCCGTGATTCGAGGCGCCGATGGGCACTCCCGCGGCCATGGCCTCAATCACCGGCAGGCCCTTGGCCTCCGCATGCGTCGTCGGCATCAAAAACACGTCGACCGATGCCAGCAGGTCGAGCTTGCCGCTGCGGTCAATCTGCCCCAGCCACCGGAAGCGGTCGGCCACGCCGAGGTCGCGAGCCACCGCGTGACACTGTGCGATGTAGTCCCGTTCCGCATCGACCGTCGCGCCGGCCGCGAGGATTTCGACCTGGTGCCGGGCTGCGAGCAGCGGTAACGCGCGGATGAGTTGGTCGAGCCCCTTCTCCGGACAGGCGCGGGCCAGAAACCCAACGACGAGCCGGTTTCCTCGGCCCCGTCGCCGGGCCACGAGATCGGGCGGTTCCGGTGGAAACTCCGCCAGATCGACGCCATGCGGAATCACAGACACCGCTTCCGGCCGTACCGCCAGCCGCTCACCCATGAAGGTGGCGAAGAATTGGTTGAGCGCCACGAAGTGGTCGACGTCGGCGGCGCCTTCACGAAGGAGCTTCACGATGGTCGCGTGGTGGGGAGCTGGAATCTGGTCAATGAAGATGTCCTCGCCCGACAGGCTGCAGACGATGCGGGCACCGGTCGCCTCGCGGATCGGCCGCGCGAGCCCCAGCAGCAACGCGTTGGAGAGGTGCACGACGTCGGGACGGACGTCGCACGCGAGCCACCGCGTGAGTTTCGCCACCTCCTTGCGTTGGTTGCCCTGCATGCCCCTCAGCGTAGAGATCGTGAGCGGCCCCAGGTCCGCCGGCCGCGTGGCCCCGTTGCGGCTCGACAGCCATTCGAGCAGCCGTCGTGAGTCGAGGAGCCAGTCGATCCAGGCGGGCGTGTGGCGAAACAGTGGCACGTGCTCCTGCAGCCAAACGTTCACACCGCCCATCACGATCCTCTGCTCAGCGATATTTTCCTCGTCGGTCGTCGTCGGCACGTAGGCTGGCACGAGGATCGCGTCGCTGCCACGGGCGACGAGCGCCCGCACGAGTGTGTTGTCGTGGAGGCACGAGCCGCAGATGCGGCCGCCGGCGCCGGCGGTGACATGGACGATCCTCACGCGCCGCGACCTTCCAAATGGATGAGCACGAGGGCGAGATCGGCCGGAGTGATCCCGCTGACGCGGCCCGCGTGGCCCAGCGTCCGCGGCCGGATACGGGCGAGTTGATCGCGCGCCTCGGCGCGGAGATGCCGCACGCCACCGTAGTCGAATCCCTCGGGGATCGTCCGCTGCGCGAGCCGCTTCTGCCGTTCGATCCGCTCCCGATCGAGGGCCACGTAGCCTGCGTAATGGATGTCGTTTTCGATCTGCACGGCCACGTCCCGCGACACCGCGGCCAGTTCCGGAACGGCGGCAACGCAGTGGCTCCAGGTGAACTCAGGCCGCTTGAGTAGGTCGGCGAGCGTGGTGCCATTCACGCGCCGTGCCGCGAGGGTCGCGAGCGTCGTCTCCATTGCGGCTGTCTTCGCTGCGAGCCGTTCCACACGGTGCAGCTCTACGAGGCCGTGCCGTTCCGCCAGCGGTGTGAGTCGGCGGTCGGCGTTGTCGTGCCGCAGCGCCAGCCGGTGCTCAGCGCGGCTCGTAAACATTCGATAAGGCTCGTCGACGCCACGGGTCACGAGATCGTCGACGAGGACACCGATATAGGCGTCTTCCCGTTCGAGGATGAGCGGTTCGCGGCCGCCGGCGGCAAGCGCCGCGTTGGCCCCCGCCACGAGCCCCTGCGCGGCCGCCTCCTCGTAGCCTGTCGTGCCGTTGATCTGGCCGGCGCAGAAGAGCCCTCGCACCTGCTTGCTCCCAAGCGTCGCGAAGAGCTGGTCGGGCGGGCAATAGTCGTATTCAACGGCATAGCCATACCGCATGATCCGGGCGTGCTCGAGCCCCGGTACCATCCGAATCATGGCATCTTGCACGTCGCGAGGCAGGCTCGTGGAGATTCCGTTGACGTAGATCTCGTGGGTCCGCCGCCCCTCGGGCTCGAGGAACAGCTGATGGCTCTCCTTGGCGGCGAACCGTACGACCTTGTCTTCGATGCTCGGGCAATACCGCGGCCCACGCGACCCGATCTGGCCGGTGTACATCGGCGCGCGATGGAGGTTGGCACGGATCAGGTCATGGATCTCGGGGCTCGTCCGCGTGATCCAGCAGACCATCTGCTCCTGCTCGATGCGGTCGGTGAGAAAGGAGAAGGGCTGCGGCTCCGCATCCCCCAGCTGCACCTCGAGCCTCGAAAAATCGATCGACTTCGCCGAGAGCCGGCAGGGAGTGCCCGTCTTGAACCGGTCAACCCGCAGGCCCAGCCTGGCAAGTGCGTGGGAGATGCCCGAGGTCGTGCCCTCCCCTGCCCTGCCCCCCGAGGCTCGTGCTTCGCCCGTGTGCATCACCGCTTGGAGAAACGTGCCCGTGGTGAGCACGACCACGGCAGCGCGATACTCGGCGTCGCCGCGGACCAGCACGCCCGTCACACGATGTGCCGCTGCGCCCGCCCCCGTGGCGTTCGTCGGCTCGACGACGATGTCTTCGACCGTCTCCTGCCGGAGGTCGAGGTTTGGCGTCTCCTCGACGATTCGCTTCACCTCCATCTGGTAGAGCCGTTTGTCGGCCTGCGCACGGGGGCCGTGCATCGCCGGTCCCTTCGAGCGGTTGAGAACCCGAAACTGGATGCCGGTCGCGTCGATCGCGCGGGCCATCACGCCCCCGAATGCGTCGACCTCGCGAACGAGCTGGGCCTTGCCGACGCCACCGATCGCCGGGTTGCAGCTCATCTGCCCGACGGTGTCGCAGTTGCTTGTGAGCAGCGCCGTGCGGGCGCCAAGCCTGGCGGCGGCGCAGGCGGCCTCCACGCCGGCGTGCCCGGCCCCGATCACGAGCACGTCGTAGTCGTATACAGAGCCCATACGTTCGAGTGTAGCAAGGCATTCGAGGCTATCATGGCGGTGCTTCAGACACTCGCTCAGAGAGGCTTTTGATGCGTTTGGCTTGCCTGCTCGTCGTGCTTGCGAGCGTCTCGTCGCCCGTCGTATTGCACGCCGACGAGCTGGCGGTGCTCGAGGGCTGCACGCTGGTGCCTGCCGACTGGGCGGACGGCGACAGCTTTCGCATTCGCACGCCCACGGGAGAGGAACACACCGTCCGCCTGTACGGCGTCGACTGCCTCGAGACCCACGTGACCGGCGAGACAGACGCCCGCCGGCTGCGGAGCCAGCGGCGGTATTTCGGAATCGCCGAGGTCCGGCCGGATGCGGCTGCGTCGATCGAGTTTGCCAAGCAGCTCGCCACCCAGGCCACGGCCGAATCACGCGGGTTTCTGGCCCGGCCCTTCACGATCCACACGAGCTTCGCGGACGGCCGTGGCGACGGCCGCTTCAAACGAATCTATGCGTTCGTCTTTGACTCACAGGGACGGGATCTTGCGGAACACCTCGTCTCGAAGGGGCTGGCACGAGCCTTTGGCGTGGCCCGCGGCACCCGCGCCGGCGAGTCGGGCGACGACTATCGAGAACGACTCGCCGACCTCCAACTGCAGGCGGCCACGCGGTCCGCGGGGATCTGGGCCCACACCGACTGGGAAAAACTCCCGGTGGAACGCCGGCTCGAACGCGACGAGGAACGCGAGCTTAAAAAAGCATTCGACGGCGCCGCTCCGCCGGCGGGGTTTGTCATCGACCCCAACACCGCCTCGCGGGACAACCTGATGCGGCTCCCGGGCATCGGTGAGGCGACGGCGAGCGGGATTATCGAGGGCCGTCCGTATCGCAGGCTCGTGGACCTCCTCGAGGTGCCGGGAATCGGGCCGGCGAAGTTCCGTGCACTGAAACCGATGCTCCGGATCGAGGCCGCAGCTCCGGAGTGACGCGGCGGCAAGGTCCGCTGAGCCTTTCTATTCCGCCTGAACGGCACAACAAGACCCCCTGCAATACCCCTTCACGCGAGGGGGTTCTTGTGCCGAAAAACACTTCACGTAGCACCCCCACTTCGGGTGGATTCGGTGACTGCGGGATCGGGTGTCGGGGGGCGGTTCGCGAGGAGTCATTCCCATGGTTACGGCAGGCGTTTTCTGGCTCATGATCCGGTTTCGTCGAGGGGCGTGCCGCGTGGCGGTCGCTCTGGCGAGCATCGCGGTGGTGCAGGCGGGGCACGGCGACGAACTGGTCATCCCGGCGTTCGATCCGGTCGTGAACTCGGCCGACGTGACCAATATCGCCTTCCGTGGTGCGTTTCCCGCGCCGCTGTGGACGAGTTACGCCCTCACTGACGCTCTGTTCTGGGGCCGCGACAATCAGGCGACGAATCGGCCGCTCGTCATTTCTGTAGACAACGCACCGCAGCCTTTGATCTCGACCCGCGACCTGCAGTTTCCGGTCAGCGCGGGCGTGCGGGCCTTCTACGGCCAGCGGGATCCAAGTCAGGGCGGCTGGGAAATCGGCTACTGGGGCGTCTTCGGTCAATCCGCGACCCAGTTCGCCGCCGCCACGCCGCCTGACTTCCTGCAGATGCCCGACCCGCTCGGCGGCTTGATGACCATCGACGGCGAGACGGCGACCGTGAAATACAACTCGCTGGTCAACAGCGCTGAAGCCAATGTCTTCAGCACCTGGACGGAGTGGCGAGACCACTCGGGAAGTTGGCTGACCGTCGACTGGCTGCTGGGCTTCCGCTACGTGGGCGTGGAGGAGCAGGCGTCGATCGTCGTGGATTGCTGCGTCGTGGACAACACACGGATCTCCGTTCCTTACAATGTCAGCACCCGCAACAACGGCTTCGGCGCGCAGATCGGCAACCGCACCCGCTGGACCTGGGAACGCTGGGCCTTCGAGGGCTGGGCGAAAGCCGGCCTCCTCGGCAACGCCCAGGAGCAGATCCAGTCGCCCCTCATCGACTTCACCGGTTTCGAGCAGCGGCCGGCACTCTCGTCGACCGGCGGGCAGGTGAGCTTCATCGGCGACATCAACACGTCGCTCGTCTACCGGCTGACCGACGTCTGGGGAATCCGCGTGGGCTACAACCTGATCTGGATCGACGGCCTCGCACTCGCTCCCAACCAGTTTGACTTTGACGTCGCCGACGGCTCGGGGACCCGACTCGCGTCGGGCGGCGGGATGTTCATGCACGGTGCCAATCTCGGCCTCGAGGCCCGCTGGTAGGCAGTCGGCGGTGTTGGTCTCCACCAGGCTTACGATCGTGGCCCGCAGCCAGATGCTCTTACTGCTCCCTGCCCCGGCTCATCCCGGCACCCGCAGGATGATCGGCGCGATGCGGAGCGGCGCCTTCCACGATCCCAGGGCGGTCACTGGGAGCGAACCC
>CAMBPQ010000027.1 GCA_945869735.1 Planctomicrobium piriforme | reverse complement strand
AAGCCCCAATCGCAAGCGCGGGGAATGCGGGAAGCATCGATTTGATACCGGATTGGTTCACCGGCGGTGACATGCTCGCCGCCGGGGGATTTTGCTACAGGATGCTCGGGTGGCCGACTGGGGATCGCTTGAGAGTCGCAAAGATTCCCCGGCGTCTGCGCGTGCCCCCGACCGGCTCCTCACGATCAAGAATCGGTTCGATCATCCGTGCGGCGTGCCTCCCGTCAGGAAGCCCCAATCGCAAGCGCGGGGAATCTGTCCGCCACCCCAACCCGCTCCGTACCACGCCCACGGTCGCCACCCGCATACCCATCGCTCGCGCTCCGGGCTTCTTGGGGTCAGGCGGGCCGCCCTGCCCAAGGGCGCAGTCTCCCGCAAGAAGCCGGCCGCCTTCGGACCGGAGGTTCGCACGCGGGCCTTCAAGAAGCACACGGGGCAAACCCCGCTCGAATACCGCCATAAAACGCAGTAAGCCTGGTGACCTGGCGCCATGCGGTGTCCCATCGCTGCCGCTCCGGCGGGAAAAGGTGGCAATCACCATTTGCCGGTACTATGGAGCGAAGAGTGGATGCCCGGCGTGAATGGTGCCCGGCTGTGTTGCGAAGGAGCCATTTCGTGGCTGTCGAACTGCGCGAGTTTTCCTGGCAGAGCATGATCGAAGCTGTGCAAGCCGTTCGTGACCGGGCACTGCGGGCTACCGCGGCGCTCGAGAAAGCTGGAATCCCCTACGCCATGGCCGGCGGCAACGCCGTGGCTGCGTGAGTGGCACGAGTGGATCGTGCGGCCGTGCGGGACACGCAGGACGTCGACCTCCTCGTGCGCCGCAGCGACCTGCCGGCCATCGCAGTGGCCCTCGAAGCAGCAGGCTTCGTGCAGGGGACGGTAACGGACGTCGTCTGCTTCATCGACGGCCCCAACGGCAGCCCGCGCGACGCAATCCATCTTCTGTTCGCGGGCGAGAAGGTTCGGGAGTCGTATCCACTGCCGACGGCCGACGTGAGCGAATCCGTGCCCGCCGACGATTACACGATCGTGACGCTCGAAGCACTCCTGCGCATGAAGCTCAATGCATTCCGCCGCAAGGACCAGACGCATCTTCTCGACATGCTCTCTCTCGGTCTCATCGACGCCTCGTGGCTGCCGCGGCTCGTGCCCGAGCACGCCGCGCGGCTGCAGCAACGCATCGACGACCCGGACGGCTGACGCCTGGGTTAGGCGAACGGTCGAGCAGAGCCCTGATGCCCATCACGACGAGCAATCGGCCCCTCGCCTCCTCCATCCCTCGCCGGGCCCTGATCACGTCGCTGGACTTCATTCTTGGCGTCTTGCTCCTCGTGGCGGGTTTGGTTTTAAAGATCGCCAGCTGTCTGGTGGTCTGGTCGTACAAGTATATTGACGAGCCTATCCTTGGCAGAGCCGAGGGACGTCTTGCCGCTCCCTACCCATTCCCGTCACCCCAAACGATCACTTCGATGCCACATCAAATCACTCGCGATGACTTGCTGAAAACGTTTGCTTCGGTCAACCCGCAAGAAGTCCCTGCCATCAATCAGGAAGAATATTTGGTGGATGGGCGATTCAAAGCCTGGAGTGGGGCTTTTCATGAAATCCAATCGGCAATCTGTCGGCAGGCATCAGATGGAAAGCTCACCAGGATTACGATTGGCCGAATTCCGCGCACGGGTCTGCTAGAGGCACTGGAATGTTTGGAGAGCTCTGAGGCTGCATACAACAATGGCTTCGGTGAATGGCCGATGCTTCCAGTTGAAAAGCGAATTCAACATGTCGAACATTTTGTCGGTGAGATGATCAAGCTCCGAGCCCAGATTGTTGACCTCTTAATGTGGGAGATCGGAAAGTCTAAAAAAGACTCTGAAAAAGAGTTTGATCGGACAGTCAAATACATCTACGACACAATTGACTCACTCAAAAAATTAGAGCGAAAGTCGGCTACGTTCACGATCGAAGAAGGCGTCATTGGTCAGGTGCGACGGTCGCCTTTGGGGATCACGCTCTGCATTGGGCCCTATAACTACCCGCTCAACGAAACCTACACGCTACTTATTCCTGCTCTGATCATGGGCAACGTTATTCTGTTTAAGCCACCGCGGAATGGCTGCCTGCTGCACTACTGCCTTTCAAAAGCCATTGAAACGAGTTTTCCAAAGGGTGTCGTGAACTACCTCTATGGAAAAGGGAATGAGATCATTGAGCCGCTGATGAAGACCGGCAAAATCAGCGTCCTCACTCTGATTGGCTCGAGCAAAGTGGCGTCGGATATCAAAAAAGCGCACCCCAAGGTGAGCCGCTTGCGAGCCATCCTAGGCTTAGATGCGAAGAATCCGGCCATCATTCTCGAGAATGCAAACTTAGAAAATGCTGTCGAGGAGTGCGTTTTAGGCAGCCTCTCTTTTAATGGTCAACGATGTACCGCTTTAAAAATCTTGTATGTGCATGAAAAGGTCAGGGCAGAGTTCATCCAGAAGTTTTGCGAGCGAGTAGACGCGATGATTGTCGGAATGCCTTGGGACGCCAAGGTCCAAATCACGCCACTCCCTGAGGATGACAAATTCACGTATCTCAATGAGTGCATCGCCGACGCTGAAGGCAAAGGGGCGAAAGTTATGAACCAAAACGGCGGGGTCCAGAATGGTTCACTTTTCTTTCCCGCTGTCGTCTACCCTGTTCGGGAAGGCATGAAACTCTTTCGCGAAGAGCAGTTCGGGCCGATCGTCCCGATTGTTTCTTTTACTGACCTGCAAGAACCAATCGACTACATGATTTCTTCGAACTACGGGCAACAAGTGAGCATCTTTGGGACTGATTCCCAGCAGATCTCGTACCTGATCGATGGGCTCGTCAATCAGGTGTCTCGGGTCAATATCAATGTGCAGTGTCAGCGCGGGCCAGACACCTTTCCTTTTACGGGCCGCAAGGACTCGGCAGAAGGGACACTTTCGGTGTATGACGCGTTGCGGTCGTTCTCGATCCGAACAGTCGTGGCCACGAAGGAAACCAAGGAAAACAAAGAGATCATTAATAGAATCGTGACCGAGGAAGAATCGAACTTCCTGTCAACCAAGTTTATTTTCTAGAGCGGATTCGACTTCAGTGGATCACCGGCTCGGGGGCGGCAAAAGCCTCGCCCTATCGCCGCGTCGGCCCAAGGCTCCTCGAGCGTTCGCCGACCCCCTTGCCTCCCGTCAGGAAGCCCCAAGCGCAAGCGCAGGGAATGCGGGAAGCGCCCCGCCCCGCTTCACCAAACGCAGATGCGATCTAACCGTCGGGATCGTCGAGCAGTTGCTGCAGTCGTTGGCGGAGCGGCTCCGGATACAGATCAAGCCACGAGGCGTCGATCATGCCCAGCGAAAGCATGTCCCTGACGTGCACACGATCCTTGTCACGGAATGCATTGAGTTTCATGCGTACGAGCGTTTCCAGAGCGACCGTCTGGAGGTCATCCGTGCGGACGGCAGGAACGATATCGGGATTGGGCTCGCCCCCCGCTCCACCGTGCCGACGAGTAGCACATGCACCGCGTCGCGGGCCGAAGCATCGGGGTGCTCGACGAACATATCGAGACCAGAGGTATTGCGATGATGAAACCCGGCGGCCGTCATGGCGGCAACCATCGCCGGCAGATCGGCCGGGCGAACGAGAATATCGACGTTTTGCGTGGTCCGCAGCGCGGCCTCATCCACCTGCGCCACCCAGGCCCGCACGGCGTGGCCCCCAATCACCGCATAGGGCACCTTGGACGCCTCGAGAATGCCCACCGTCTTCCGTAGCCGCTCATTGACTTTCTCCACTGCTCGCTCCATGCGGGCCCAGAGTTCCTCGCCCGTAATCGTGAACTCAACCATGGATGATGTCCTCCGACGGTTTAGCTCACAAAAGTGTAGCCTTTTGATCCTCGATACCCATGTGCACTTCTGCGTCCCAGACGCCGCGCGGAAGTGGGACCTTGGCCGATGGATCATCGGATTCACCGGCGTTCACACCGGTGCGACGCATCGCGGAAAAGAGAAAATGCCCCGTCTTGGACTCGAACCAAGAACCCTCTGATTAAGAGTCAGATGCTCTGACCAATTGAGCTAACGGGGCTTCGAAGCCCTTTTCTACCCACCGCGCTCGGCCGCGGCAAGGGTCTGCCCCCGTCCCGCGGCGATGCGGCCCCGATGCCGCGTTGCAGGGATTCACGGGGAGCGGCTACATTTCGCGCTCCGCTTCCGACACTGCGCAAGGCAGGCGGCAGGCATCGCTTCCACCAAACCACTGCGGAGACGACTCGATGGGTAGGTTCGACGGGATGAAGGGGCTTGTGCTCGGCGTGGCCAACGACCACTCGATCGCCTGGGCGATCGCCAAGGAGATTCTCGCCGAGGGGGGCCAGATCGGCTTCACCCACCTGCCCGACCGCCCCGACGACGAACGCCAGCGGAACCGTCGCCGCGTCTCGCAACTCACCGATCCCGAGCCCAACGCCAAGTTCCTTGTACCCATGGACGTGTCGAGCGACGACCAGATTGCCAAGGTCATGGACCGCGCGAAGCAGGAGTTTGGCACTCTCGACTTCGTGCTTCATTCGATCGCCTTCGCGCCTCTGGACGACCTCAAGGGCGACACCACCAACTGCAGCCGTGAGGGTTTTCGCCTGGCGATGGAGACGAGCGCCTACAGCCTGCTCGCTGTCGGCCGCCTCTCGCGGGGCATCCTCTCCAAAGACGCCTCGATCCTCACGCTCACCTACTTCGGCGGCGAGAAGGTGGTGCCCGGCTACAACATCATGGGCGTCTGTAAGGCCACGCTCGACACCTGCATGCGCTACATGGCCTTCGACCTCGGCCCCGCGGGCGTCCGCGTCAACGCGGTGAGCGCCGGCCCGCTCCGCACGCTCGCCGGCCGCGGTGCCGGTGTGGACGACATGCTCGGCCTCTACCAGCACATGTCGCCCATGGGCCGGAACATTACCCACGAAGAGGTGGGCAAGGCCGGTGCATGGCTCTTGTCGCGGGAGTCGCAGGGGATCACCGGCGAAATCCTCCATGTTGACGCTGGCTACAACATCATGGGGTCGCCGGGCAGACTGCTCGACCTCGTGCCGAAGCAGGCGGAGTGAGCGACGCCACGATGATCGCCGTGGCGGTCGTCGTACAAAACGGTTGCGTGCTCGTCGGTCGCCGCGCGAAGCAGGCGGTCGACGCCGCCGGCTACCACGAGTTTCCCGGAGGCAAGGTCGAGCCCGACGAGTCGCCCGAGGCGGCCGCCGCGCGGGAATGCCTCGAGGAGACAGGCGTCGCGATCTGGGTGCAGCGATTGCTCGAACGCACCACGAGCTGTGCGGCGAATGGCCTCCTCGACATTCTGTTTTTCGAGGCCGAGCCACACCACGGCTGCCACGAGCCACGCCTGCCCTTCGCCTGGACGCCGATCGCCAAACTGCCGGCCTTGTCGTTTCCAGCGGCCAACGCGGGCGTGATCGCAACGCTCGTTCAGGGCGGGTCGTAGCCGCCGGGGTGCCATGGATGGCAGCGGCCGATCCTCACGAGCCCCTTCATCGTTCCGCGGACGGCGCCGTACTTCTCCACGGCCTCACGGAAGTAGCTGCTGCACGTCGGCTGAAAGCGGCAGTGTCGGCCGAGCAGCGGACTGAGCGTGCACTTGTAGACGATCACTCCGAGAATGAGCACGGCAGACACGGCCCGGTCAAAGAGCCGGCCGGCCGTCCGGCATGCCTCCCGAAGCGTCGAGCCCATCACCGCCTCCGCTTCGGTTTCTTCGCCGCGGCATCGCGGGGCACCGGCCGGGCGGACGCATAGCCCTTGCGGCCGATCACCCGCTCCGCGAGCGCGGCGATCGTCTCCTCGACTCGCCGGGCGGCCTCCGCGCCGCGGGGTGGATCGCCGGACCGCACCACGAGCACGAAGTCGTTGCCCACCGGCAGGCTACCGCGGATCGAGCGAAAGGCCTCACGCAGCCGCCGCTTCCAGCGGTTGCGAACCACCGCGTTGCCGATTCGACGCGACACGGAGAGCCCGACCCGCACGCCAGATACGGGAGCCTCGTTTACCGCCGCGTAGAGCACCAGCGGCCCCGCGGCCCCGCTCTGCCGGCAGTCGTAGACACGAGAAAACTCGGACGGTCGCAGGAGCCTCAGCCGCCGGGGAAACCCGCGATCGCCGGCGGTCACCACCGCAGATGCGCCCGAGGTCCGGCAGGATCGCCAGCCTCCACGGCCTTGGCCGCTTCCAAGAGCCGGTCCATCAACGCTGCATCGGCCGTGTCGGCCAACACGATCTGGAGCTCCACGATCAGGTCGCCCTTCGAGCCATTCGCGTGCCGCACACCCATGCCACCGGCGCGGAGCTTGCGGCCGCCGCTGGTCCGCGGCGGGACCTTCAACACGATCGTGCCCCACGGCGTTGGCACGTCGACCCTCGCTCCTTCGATCGCCTCAGCGAGCGTGATCGGCAACGTCATCTCGAGCGTATCGCCATCGCGATGAAACACCGAGTGTGGCTCGATGCCCACTTCGAGAAGCAGATCGCCCGCCGGACCGCCACCTGTGCCCGGGAGGCCCTGACCGCGAAGCCGCATCCGCGCACCGTCGGGGAGCCCCTGCGGGATCGTCACGCTAATCGCTTCGGTCTTACCGCCCCCCCGATCAACCTGCACGTTGGCCTTACCGCCGTCGATCGCGAGCGTGAACGGAATCGTCATCCGCGCCGTGACGTCTTCGCCCGGCGCCTGGGCCGCGCGGCGTCGTCGGCCGCCCGCTGTCCGGGCACGCGGCCCGCCACCGCCGCCGCCACCGAACAACTGCTCGAACCCTCCGGCCCCGCCGAATAGGCTCTCCAGATCGATCTCCTGACCACCGCCACCAGGAAAGCCACCGCCACCTTGAAACGGGCCGCCGCCCGGAAATGGGCCGCCGCCCCCCGGCCCACCCGCGCCGACGCCCTCGAAGGCGCTGCCGTAGCGGTCGTACATTTCCCGCTTGCTCGGATCGTTGAGCACGTCGAAGGCAGCCTGAACCTTCTTGAACTTCTCCTTCGCCGCATTGTCGTCGGGATGGAGGTCGGGATGGTATTTGCGGGCCAGTTCCCGGTAGGCCTTGCGGATGTCCTCCGCCGAAGCGGTCCGCGACACTCCGAGCGTCTGGTAGTGGTCCTCCGCCATCGAATCGGGTCTCTCACACAGGAAATGCGTCCGCCTCCGATTCTAAGGACGACGGTGTGCCCCCTCAAGGAGCATGCCCACAAGCGGCCGTCCACCGCGAACGTTCGAGCGGGTTCGACTTACGTGTCTTGCCGGCTCGGGGGCGGCAAAAGTCTCGTCGCCGGGGCGAGGATACGCCCGAGGCTCCTCGAGCGTTCGCCGACCCCCTTACCTCCTGTCAGGAAGCTCCAAGCGCAAGCGCGGGGAATGCGGGTTGCACCCCGCCCGGCTCCACCAACGGCAGATGCGCTTTAGGCGGGCGACGGTTCGGCCAACTCGACCGCGGGCACCGTCCGCGGTTCGAGGAACTCGTGTTGGCAGCGACGCGGTGATTGCCCCTCGGCCGGCTTGAGGAGCCGAAAGACGCCGTCTGGATCGAGCCGCCGAGCCCGGGTGTTGTCGGCCAGGTAGGTCGGGATGATCTCCTTGAGGATCCGATCGGCGAGCTCGGGCACCTGCACCGGAAACATCACCTCGACGCGGCGGAAAAAGTTTCGCGGCATCCAATCCGCGCTCGAGAGAAACACGTGGGCCTCCTCGTCGGGGCCAAACACGTAGATCCGGCTGTGCTCGAGAAACCGGTCGATGATGCTCCGCACACGAATCGTCTCGCTCAGCCCCGGCACCCCGGGACGCAGGCAGCAGATGCCTCGCGACACGATGTCGATCGGCACGCCAGCCTGGCTGGCCCGGTAGAGCGCCTCGATCACGCGGTGGTCGACCAGCGCGTTGAGCTTGGCAAAGATCCGGGAGGGCAGTCCGTCGCGGGACCGCTGCGCCTGCTCGTCGATGAGTTCGATCGTGCGGTGGTGGAGGTCGTTGGGGGCGACGATCAGCTTCTGCCAGGCATGCCCCTGCGAATATCCCGTCAGCAGATTGAAGAGGGCCGATGCGTCTTCGGCGATCGACTCGTCGGCGGTGAACAGCCCCACGTCGGTGTACGACAGGGCTGTCGTCGGGTTGTAGTTGCCGGTGCCGAGGTGCACGTAGCGGCGGAGCTGCTGCCCCTCCTGTCGCACCACCATCGAGACCTTGCAGTGGGTCTTCAGGTCGAGGAATCCAAACACGACGTGCACACCGGCCCGCTCCATCTGCCGCGCCCAGCTGACGTTGTTGGCCTCGTCGAACCGCGCCTTGAGTTCCACCAGCGCCGTGACGTGCTTGCCCGACTCGGCCGCGGCCATGAGGGCGCGGGAGATGGGGGAGTCGCCACTGGTGCGATAGAGCGTCTGCTTGATGGCGAGCACCCGGGGATCCGCGGCGGCGGTGGTCACGAACTCGATGACCGGATCGAACGACTCGTACGGATGGTGGAGGAGGATGTCGCGTTGGGCGATGGCCGCGAAGATGTCGGGGCTGCGGCGTTCGAGGACGGGGGGGATGCGGGGCGTGAACGGTTTGTCGTGCAACCGCTCGAACCCGGGCAGTTTATGGAGCTCCCAGAGCGACGTCAGGTCGAGCGGCCCGTCGATCCGGTAGACCTCGCTGTAGTCGTCGCTCTGCCCTTGCGTTGAGCCCTGCAGCCCCTCCTCGTTGATGATCATCTGGGCCAGCGCGTCGTTGGCCTTCGCGGCAATCTCGATCCGCACCGCCTGCCCCCGCTGCCGGGCCTTGATGCGGTCCTCGATCAGCTTGAGCATGTCGTCAGATTCCTGCTCGAGCAGGTCGACATCGCTGTCGCGGGTGATCCGGAAGGCGGTCCACGACTCCACGGCGAAGCCACCGAAGAGCTCCGGCAGCCGGGCCGACACGACGTCTTCGAGGAGCACGAACGGAAACCTGCCAGGCTCCCCCCCCGAGACCGCCACCATCCGCGGCAACACCTGCGGCACCTGCACGACGGCGAACAGCCGCTTGGGCCCCAGCCCCTCCGTGCGGTTGAGCATCACGCCGAGATACAGGCCGCGGTTGTGATATCGGGGGGAAGGGTGAGCGGGGTCGACTGCCATCGGTGTCAGGATCGGCAGGGCCCGTTCGCGGAAGAAGCGATCGACCTGCTCTCGCTGCTGCCCCTCGAGTGACTCGTACCGCAGGAGCTGAAACCCCTCGGCGGCCATTGCCGGACCGATGCTCTCCCGCAGGCAGCGGTATTGCCGAGCGACGAGTTCCTGTGTGCGGCAGGCAATGGCCTTGAGCTGTTCCGTCGCCGTCAGGCCGTCGGGCGAATAGTCCTGCGGCGCGCTCTCTCCGAAGGCCTGCTCCCGGAGCCCCGCCACCCGGATCATGAAAAACTCGTCCAGGTTGGAGCTAAAAATAGCCAGGAACTTGAGCCGCTCCATCAACGGATTTTCGGGGTTCTCGGCCTCCTCCAGCACCCGCTGGTTGAAGTCGAGCCAGCTCGATTCGCGGTTGATAAAACACTCCGGCCCGAGGCTCGTGTTCGCTTCGAGGTCGGTCGCGTTGGTCATGGCCTGTCCTGTGTCTGGGGCGTCTTCTTTCGGCCCAGCGAGTGTACCCTTGGAGGTGGCATCACCGGGATGCCTCCCGCCGCCACACGAGAATCACACCCATCCCCGCCGCCACGCAGCATTCCGATTTCCCACCGACCCCCGCGGCCCTCGCGACCCTCGCAGCGACCGCGTGCACGGTGTGGAGCCGCGGCTGGTGCGGCACGCTCGCCGGCATCCTCGAGGCCACGGCACCGAAGCCTGGCAACGTGCATCCGAGCGCGTCGTTTGCTGATTTGACGTATGACGACCTGCTCGCCACCGCAGTTGCGATCGGCCCCGCCCTCGACCGTGCGGCCGAGCGACCCCTCGGCCGCACGATCCTTGCCGCGATCGAGGCGGCGCGACCGGCCGCCGACACCAACGCCAACCTCGGCATCGTGCTGCTGACGGCGCCGCTCGCGGCGGTGCCCGACGGCACGCCGCTCAGCGCGGCGGCCGTCGACGGCGTGCTCGCGGGCCTTGGCCTGGACGACGCAGCCGACATCTGGCGGGCAATCACGATCGCTCGGCCCGGCGGCATGGGGACCGCCGACAAGTGGGATGTCGCGGGGCCGCCGCCCGATGACATCCGTGCCGCGATGCGACTCGCCGCCGACCGTGATCAGATCGCCCGGCTCTGGGCCCTCGGCTTCGGGCCTTTGTTCAGAGGCCCGGTGCAGGATCTCCTCACCGACCTCGCAACGGGTGAGCCGCTCCTGGAGGCGATCGTCCGCTGCCATCTCCGACAACTCGCCCGCGTTCCCGATTCGCTCATCGCCCGGCGGCATGGTGCCGCCGTGGCCAAAGATGTCTCCACGCGGGCGGCCGCCGTGCTTGCCACACCTCCTGACCACTGGACTGCCGCCCTGGCCGGGTTCGACGCGAGCCTGCGAACACCGCAGCGGCTCAACCCCGGCACGACCGCCGACATGATCGCCGCCACCCTCTATATTCTGCTGCGGGACGGCCGGCTGCGGCCCTTCCTGCCCTTCGCCACGCCCCCACTTCCCGGTGCGACTCCCCTGTCATGAACGATCACTACGAGGTCCGGCTGCGGAAGGCGGTGCATGTCTTCTGTGCGGGCCACTTCATCACGCTCACCGACGACCTCTGCGAACCCGTGCACGGCCACAACTGGACCGTCGGCGTCGACGTCGAGGGCCGGCCCGACCCGCACGGCATGGTGGTCGACTTCATCGCCCTCCGCGACGCGGTGACCGCGATCCTCGCGAGCCTCGACCACAAAATGCTCCTGCCGACCGCGAACCCCTGGCTTACGGTGGCCACCGCACCGGGACCGCTGGGCGGTAATGAGGTGACAGTCACCTTCAAGAACCGGCGCCGCTGGGTATTTCCGGCCGACGAGTGCGTGCTCCTGCCGGCGGCCAACACCACCGCGGAGTGGATCGCCCGTTGGATCGGGACCGAGCTCGACGCGGCGCTCGACGCCAGCGGCCACGCTCTGACAGCCGCACTCCGCGTGTCGGTGGACGAATGCCTCGGTCAGTCAGCCATCTGGGAGCGGGCGGCATGTCCTTGAATCAAACAGCGTTTGATCTCGTGCAGCCGTGCGTCGAGCGGGCCGCGGAGATCGGCGGCGCATGCCACGACCGTGGCGGCGTGAGGGTGCTTGACTGCGGCGTGAAGCAACCCGGCGGCATCGAGGCCGGCCTTCTGATGGCGCGGGCCGCTCTGGGTGGACTCGCCGACGTGGTGGTCGTGCCGGTGGCCACCGTGGGCGCGGCGTTTGCCGGACTCTGGGATGACTGCCCGTGGCCTGCCGTCGCGGTCTCGAGCAGACGTCCGGTGGAGGCCTGCCTGGCAGCACAATACGCGGGCTGGAAGGTGTCGACCCCCGGCTATTTCGCGATGGCGAGCGGCCCAATCCGCGCCGCAATCGGTCGCGAAGCGGTCTTCGACACGATCGGCTTCCGCGAACGCGCCGCGGTCGCGGTCGGCCTGCTGGAGACGTCTAAGCTGCCCCCCAACGAGGTGTGCGCGACACTGGCGGCAGATGCGGGGGTCGACCCGACGCACCTGATTCTGCTCGCGGCCCGCACCGCAAGCATTGCCGGGAGCCTGCAGGTGGTGGCGCGATCGTTGGAGACGGCGCTCCACAAACTGCACGAGGAGCATTTCGATCTGTCGCGGATCGTGGCCGGCCGCGGCATCGCGCCGCTGCCGCCAGTGCCCGACGACGACCTGATCGCAATCGGCCGCACCAACGACGCGATCCTCTATGGCGGGCATGTGGTGCTGGAGGTGACCGGAGACGACGCCAGCCTCGCGGAGATCGGGCCGCGGAGCGTGAGCCGTGGATCGGCGTCGTATGGGGAGCCATTTCTCGCGCTCTTCGCCCGCGCTGGACATGATTTCTACGCGCTCGATCCGGCGCTCTTCGCGCCAGCCATCATCGAGTTTGTCAACCTCGACACAGGTCGGCGACACCGATTCGGGGGCCTCGATCCCGAAATCGTGGAGCGGTCATTCACCACGCCGACGGCTCTGACGACCCGCCGGCTGGATTCGTAACGCCATGCGGGTCGCGATACTCGGTGAACCCGGTGGCTGGCACGTCGATCGGCTCGCAGACGCGCTCCGCCAGCGTGGCCACCATGTTGCGATCATCCGCTGGGCCGAGGTGACGGCCGGCGTCGACACGTCGGGCACGTCGTTTGGTCCCGAGGACCTCGCCGGCGCCGACGCGATCGTCGTCCGGGGAATGCCCGGCGCCCCGGCGGCAGCGAACCGGCTGGAGGACGTGATCTTCCGGATGGACGCGCTCGGCCAACTGGCGGCCCGAGGCGTTCCCGTGATCAACCCACCTCGGGCCCTCGAAATCGCGATCGACAAATATCTCTCGCTGGCGGTCCTCGCCGACGCGGGCCTGCCGATTCCACGCACGGCGGTCGTCCAGGATGCGGCCGCCGCAGCGCGAGCCTGGGATGAGTTGGGCCGCGACTGCGTAGCCAAGCCGATCTTCGGCTCACGCGGCCGGGGGCTCACGCGGGTGCGGTCGGCCGCCGAAGCGGCTGCTCTTCTGCCGGTGACCGAGGGGGGCATCGCCTACCTCCAGGAGTTTGTCGACCATCCCGGCTGGGACGTCCGGATTCTCGTGGTGGGGAATCGCACCTTCTCCATGAAGCGGGTGGCCGCCGGTGGTGATTGGCGGACGAACATCTCGCGCGGGGCGCATCCGGAAGCGTTCACGCCGCCGGCGGCCTGGATCGACCTGGCGGTTCGGTCCACAGCGGCCGTCGGGGCGACCATCGCCGGAATCGACCTCCTGCCGACGGCTGATGGGCGGGTCTATGTCGTGGAGGTCAACGGGGTGCCGGCCTGGCGGGGCCTCCAGTCGGTCGCGGGAACTGACGTGGCGGCGGAAATCACCTTGGAAATCGAGCTGATCGCCGCGTGCCGGCCGGGCCGAACCGGGTCTTGAGCAGCGAATCGGGGGCAAAGTCTTTGCTCCAACGCCGCCCTCATCTGAGGCTTTTCCTCGATTGACCGTTGTGCTCCCGATCGTGAGGAGCCGGGGGTGGCACGCACAGAAGCCGGGAATCTTTGCGACTCGCGAGCAACACTCAGTCGGCTAGCCGGGCATCCTGTAGCAAAATCCCCGGCGCCGAGCATGTCACACCCGGCGAACCATTCCGGCACCGTCTCAGTGCCACCCGGATACCCCGCGCTCGCGCTTGGGGCTTCCTGACGGGAGGCGCAGCGCCGGTGAACCAATCCAGGCCCACAAAGTGACCGCCGATGGACCTTTTTACGGCCCGCACAAACCGGACATTTGGGAAATGCGACCCGAACCCACTGCCTCGAAACCAGGCAGTGCCCCTACTGCCCCCGGTCCTGGCAGGCGTGCTCAAAAAGAAGACACGCCCCTCCGGATGGATGCAAGTCGTTGCTATGAAAGCACTTCCTGCTATCGCTTGACCGCCCTCTAAGAGTTCCTCGTTGCGATCAAGAAACGCCTCCGGGAGTCCGGGGCCGCGACGAGCGACCGGCATCCGCCGCCGCCCACGAACCAGCCGGATAAGGAACCTTCGCCATGCCGACCAAGACCCCCCGCCCGCCCCAGGCCGACGCCCACGCCGCCACCGCAGTGCTGCAGGTGGCCGAGCGGCTCCATGCCATGGAGCCGGAGTGGGTAGTCTTCTTCCGCGAGGTGCTGGGGGTCGAAGGGATCGTGCGGCGGACATTTTCCGACCCCGACGCCCTGATGCGGTTTGAGTGTTCCCCCCAGTACGCCCGGATCCGGGAGATGCTCGACGGCCTGCGGGCCCGACAGCAGGACAGTCAGTCCCAGCGGGAGACGCAGCGGGTCGTGACCGTGCGAATGCCCCGTTCGCTCCATGAAACGCTCAAAAGCGAGGCGGGACAGATGCGGGTGAGCGTCAACACCCTGTGCATCTCCAAACTCGTGAAACTCCTTGATGAGCAGGAGGGGCGGGATCTCGAGGCCCGCCGCGACGCCGCCGGTCTGGCGGCCGCCGGTGAGGCGAAGATAAAGCGAACTGGAGCGGACCTGTAAGCCGGGTTCTGTCGCCGCCGCGAAATCGCGACGGCCGGCGACCATTTCTCTACGACCCCGATTGCTCGGGGCCTCCAGCAGCCGACCCGGAAGCGGGTGCGAGACGGGCCGCCTCGCGCCGCGGCCGCGCCCGAAGGAGCGGCAACGAACTTCTTCCTGCTTGGCCTTGCTCCCGATGGGGTTTGCCGAGCCAGACCGGTCACCCGGCCTGCTGGTGAGCTCTTACCTCACCGTTTCACCCTTACCTGCGGAGACGGGCTCCGCCGGCGGTTTGCTTTCTGTGGCACTGTCCCTGACCTTGCGGCCGGTGGGCGTTACCCACCATCGTGCCCCGTGGAGCCCGGACTTTCCTCCCGCCATAGCCAACCGCTGCGGCCGAAACCGCAGGGCAGGCCGTGGCCGGCGATCACCCGATCCACTCCAGTCGCTTCGCCAAGGATTGTACTCCAACCGTCGTCTTGACCGCCAAAAAAACCTGCCGTACGCTCTTTTCTGGGAATCTTTCATTCTTTGTTAATGAAGTCCTCCAGGGGGGCTGCTGATGTACGGTGAACTTCTTCCGCTCGGTGGCGGCGACCCCATTCCCCTGCTGAAACCGGCGCTCAAGATTGGCCGTCGGGAGAGTGCCGACATCGTCCTGCGGTTTCCCAACGTCTCCGGCATCCACTGTGAAATGACGCTGACCGACGGCTACTGGACCGTGACCGACTTGCGGAGCAGTAACGGCACGAAGGTCAACGGCACGCGGGTCACCGAACAGCGGCTCCAGCCGGGTGACAAACTCACCGTCGCCAAGCACACATTCGAGATCGCCTACGAGCCCGCTAGGCTGGGCGCCACCGAAGTCATTGGACAAAAGTCGTTGGCGGACAACATCTTCGGCCGCTCGCTGCTCAACTCGGCCGGGCTCGAACACGGCCCGGCGGACGGGGCGGCTCCGCCGCCGCGTTCGGGCCGCCATTCGATTTGACACCTGCCCACTGCATGACAAAACCCCACAAGCTCCGCGTCGAGTTCCGCAAGAACCGCTCGACGCGCCGACGCACTGGGGATCTCACGCGTTCCGTCGGCGGCGACCCCGACACCGCGGTCGATCACGCCTCGTCGGAACGCATCTCCGGCAAAGGCGACCTCACCCGCAAACGCACCGTGATGGCCCACGGTCTGGCCGAAGCGGGGACCGATGGTATGTCCGTCGAGCCGGCCGCCGGCACGGCGTGGCGCGGGCAGGTGCTCCACGTACACGGGCTGGAAAGTGTCGTAAGGGCCGCCGATGGCCAGGAGTTTCGCTGCACGATGCGGCGCATCCTCCGGACCGTGGCCACCGACCAGCGGCATCCGCTCGCGGCGGGTGACTGGGTCCGCGTGGGCGACGAAGGAGCGATTCAATCGATCGAACCCCGGCGGAGTTCGCTCTCGCGCGACAGCCGTGGCCGCCGCCACGTGATCGTGGCCAACGTCGACCAGGTGATGATCGTGGGCAGCGCGGCGCAGCCGGGACTCAAGCCTGGGCTCGTCGACCGGCTCATCGTCGCGGCCGAGGCATCAGGAATCCGTCCGCTCGTGTGCATCAATAAAGTCGATCTCACCGGCGCCGCGGCGCTGGTGCCGCTGGCAGGTGTTTTCGCCCGGATGGGCTATCCGGTGATCCTCTGCTCGGCGGCCACCGGCATGGGAATCGGCCGTCTTGCCGCCGAACTGACCGGCCGCGTGACGGCCGTCGTGGGGCAGAGCGGCGTCGGCAAATCGTCTCTCATCAACGCGCTCGACCCCGGCCTGCGACTTCACGTCGCGGAGGTCAGTCGCGACAATGAAAAAGGCCGCCACACCACGACGACGGCGCGGCTCCTGCCGCATCGCTTCGGTGGCTACTTCGTCGACACGCCGGGCGTGCGCCAGTTTCAGCCATGGCAACTGGTGCCGGCCGAGGTGCCCAGCGCATTCCGCGACCTGCGGCCGATCGCCAACCTCTGCCGCTTTCCCGATTGCACGCACGACCACGAGGCGGGCTGCGCCGTCAAAGACGCGGTCGCCGACGGCCTGCTCGACACCCGGCGATGGGAGAGCTGCCGGCAGTTGGCGGGCGGGAATGAACCACGCGAGGAGGACGAATGAAGGAACGGAGCCGGACGGGTGGGCAGAGTGAGCGGGCGGTGCTGGTGGGCGTGTTTCTCGAGCCACCGGTCGATCCCGAGCATCCACTCGACGAGCTCGCCGGCCTCGCGGCGACCGCGGGCACGAAGGTGATGGCCGAGCTCACGCAGCGGCGGGAGCGACCCGACCAGACGACCTATCTCGGCAAGGGCAAGGTCGCAGAACTCGCGGCCCTCTTGGCACGGCACGACGCCGACGTCGTGATCTTCGACAACGACCTATCGCCGGCCCAGACCCGGAATCTCGAGCGTGAGCTGGAGGTCAAGGTCGTCGACCGTTCGGAAGTGATCCTCGACATCTTCGCGGCCCGGGCCCGTACCTACGAAGCCCGGCTCGCGGTCGAACTCGCCCAACTCGAATACTCCCTCCCGCGGCTCAAGCAGATGTGGACGCATCTATCCCGTCTCAAAATGGGCATCGGGATGCGCGGCCCGGGTGAGAAACAGCTGGAAGTCGACCGCCGGCTCGTCGAAAAACGAATCCACGATCTGAAGGCAGAACTCGCCGAGATCCATGGCCGTCGCGAACGGGAGGTGGCCGCCCGCCACGACCGCATGACGGTCTCGCTCGTCGGCTACACCAACGCGGGCAAGAGCACGCTCCTCAACACGCTCACCGGCGCCGACGAACTGGCCGAGAACAAGCTCTTCGCCACGCTCGACACACGGACGCGGCGGTGGCGGCTGCCGGGCTGGGGGCCGGTGCTCCTCAGCGACACAGTCGGCTTCATCCGCGACCTTCCCCATCGGCTGATCGCAAGCTTCAAGGCGACGCTCGAGGAGACGCGACAGGCCGACCTGCTGCTGCACGTGGCCGACGCGTCGAGCCCGCTCGTCGACGCGCAGGTCGCCGCGGTCCGTGGCGTGCTCGAGGAACTGGGCGTCGAGGAGAAGGATGCGATCCTGGTGCTCAACAAGATCGACGTGCTTCCCGACCGGGTCGCTCGGGACCGCCTGTTGGCGAGGTATCCACACGCGATCGCCATCTCCGCGCGATCGGGTGAGGGTCTGGCAGCGCTCGCGCAAGCCACGAGCGATTGCCTGGGCCGCGGGTTCCGCGACGTCGACATCGAGACGGACCCCGGCAACGGCCGCCTGCTCGCCTGGCTCGGGAGGCATGGGGAAGTGCTCTCACGACGGTTCACGAACGATCGCGTCGTCGTGCACTGCCGCATTCCAGCAGCGCTCCTCGGCAGGATCGGCAGCAACGAAGCGGTCGTACATCCGCATGTCCACCCGGCTGGCGAAGGCGAGCTCAGCGCCGGCCACGACCCACACGACCCACACGACCATCCGGCGGGCGCAGCCGCACCGCAGTGACGCCATGAGAATCAGCCGCCGGCGGCTCGCCGGCCAACGGGTGATCGTGACGGGCGCGTCGTCGGGCGTCGGCCGGGCGACGGCGTTGGAACTGGCTCGCCGCGGCGCCCATGTGCTCGCAACGGCCCGCCGCACGGAGCGGCTGGAACAGCTCGCCGCAGCCCCGACCGGGGGCGGCCGCATCATC
The DNA here is from genome assembly GCA_945869735.1 of Planctomicrobium piriforme. Taxonomy (GTDB): domain Bacteria; phylum Planctomycetota; class Planctomycetia; order Pirellulales; family UBA1268; genus QWPN01. Next base: position 20,286 of record CAMBPQ010000027.1, on the reverse strand, counting down.
CACGAGGCCGGCGACATCTGCGACCCCGCCTTCCGGGTCCAGCTCGTGGCGGCCGCCACGGACCGTCTCGGGGGACTCGATGCGGTCGTGGCCGCCGCCGGCGGCGGCGCGATCGGCCGGTTTCGTGACCTGACGGCGGACACCTTCGCGCGAATCATCGACCTTGACCTCGTGGCCCCCGCCGAACTCGTGCGTCAAAGCCTGCCTGATCTCGCCGCGAGTGATGATCCCATCGTCGTATTCGTAGGATCGATCCTCGCCCTTCATCCGCTGCCGCTGCACGGCGAATACTGCGCGGCGAAGGCGGCACTGCGATCCCTGGCCGGGACGCTGCGGATGGAACTCGCAGCCGACGGCATCGACGTGCTGCTGGTCAACCTCGGGCCGACGGCCTCGGAGTTTTGGGACGCGCTTGTTGTCGGCCAGCGTCCGCCCTGGTCGCGGGGCCGACGGATGCCAGCGGAACGTGCGGCCGCGGCGATCGCCGACGGAATGGAGCGGAGGCGACGCGAGATCACCCCGGGCTGGCAGGCCAGGGGCTTCGCGATCGCGGCTCGCTTCCTGCCCGGCTTGATCGACCTCCTCGCCGGCCGACACTTGAGGACTACGGTGGACGCCGACCCCGCGAGAAAGAAGCCGTGAAAGACATCTACGCTGCCAGCAGGCCCGCTCCCGGCGGCCTGTTCGTGATCGCATGCCCAACATGCTTCGGACACATGGCGGCCTCCGCTGGCATGGCCGGGCAACCCGCCTGCTGCCCGCTGTGCGCCGGCACGTTTAGAGTGCCGGCGCCGCAGCTCGCCCCGCCGGCACCACCCGGAGCCCTACCCGCACCGCGGCCAGTTGCGGTCAAACCGGCCACGGTGCCGCAGGCCGAACCCCAGAGGCCGCCGCAGGCCGATCCCCAACCGGCACCTCAGGCAGGAGCGATCGATCCACCTGTGATCAAAGCCCCGCCGGCTGCCGACGCTCCAGCTGCATCGCCGCCGGCCGATGAGCCCCTCGCGACGCTCGCGACGACGGCCCTCCAGCCCGCGGAAACGGCGACGATGCCGACCGTTGAACTCCAGTTTCAGCAGCCGGTGAAAACGGTGGGCCATGGCGCCAACACGATCGAACTCCGTAGGCTCACCGACGAGGACCGCCGCATCCGGAGGGGCCGCCGCAACGTCCTTCTCCTGCTGGTTGGTGCTGCAATTCTGATGATCGTCGTCATGGTTCTGGGAACACCGCGTCGCAATCGCTGACGCCTGACCCTCGCCCACGAATGGCGACCGCTCCAACTCAACGAACCGGGCTCTCCCGTCCCATTTCCAACTCCTCACCGATCGCGAGCAGCTCCTCGGCGTCGAGAAACGCATCGTTCGCCGCGAAGATGCGGCCGATGGCCGCCTTGTGGATCTTCATCTTGGTGCCTCCCACGCCGAGTGCCCCGTAGACGACTGCCGCCCCCTCCACACGGGCCTTGTCGCCGGCGGCGATGCCCTCGATACCAACCGGGGGTACCGCATTGAGGTCGATGAGGACGCGAGCCGACGCAGCCGCTGCACGGCCGGCCGCATCGAGGAGCGTCGTCCCGGCGGCGCCGGCGGCGACGATCACGTCGGCGTCGGAGATCACCCTGGCGATCGCGGAGCCGGCGAGGCATCCCCCGTGGTGCTCAACCGCCTCCAGCCGCGACTGGTGCGCTGGCATGCGATCGATGATTCGCCGCACCACCTGTTCGGCCTTCGCCCGGGACCGTGAGACCACCGTCACGTGGGTACCCTTGAGGGCGAGCAGCCGCGCCACCCGCTGGCCGACGGGCCCGGTGCCACCGAGCACGACCGCCCGGCACACCGCGGCGGTGCCCGGCACCAGCGCGACGTGACGACCTGCGGCAACAACCGCGGCGCTTGCCGTGGTGTTGGCGCCTGATGGGTCGACGAGCACCCCGAGCCGCACCGGCCCGAAAAATGTCGACCGCACCCGCTCAGCCACCGCCTCGGCGACCGTGACGTCGGAACCACCGATGAAGATCGCCGTCGATGCCAGCTCAGCGCCGCCACGGGTGAACATGCCGCCATGCACGAGCGACACGACGTTGTCGACGGTCACGCCACCATGCCTCAGAAGCACGTCGGCTCCCGCGTCGACGGCGACCACCGCGTCGAAGGTGCTCGGCTGCGGATCGCAGTCGAGTTGGATGAGGATATTTTTCGGCATGGGTCGTGTCACTCGGGGCCACTAGCGCAAAAAAACGCCCGCCGAGAGAGGCGGGCGTGAGGCAGCCGGGGAAACCCGTGGGTTCCCCCGGCGACCCACGCCGACGCGAGCCCTGGAGGCTCCGCCGGCCTGGAACCTAGAACCCGCGGAACGGATGCGCGGCTGCGTCCTTGCCGGCGAGCATCTCATCGACGGTCGGTTTGCCCTTCATGGCATTGGAGATCGCGTCCACAGTGGCCTTGTAGTTGTATTCGTAGATCTTCTTGTCGTCCGCGGCGAGCCAATGGATAAACACGCCGCACACGATGACGAGGTTCTCGGCATCGCTCTTCGGGATCACGCCCGAGGCCACGCTGTCGGCGACAGCCTTGGCGACGGCGGCCTGCGCCGGGCCGAACATCTGCACGGCCTGCTTCGCACCCTTGATCGTGACCTTCGTGATCATCACCGTCGCCGGCTTGATGGCGAGGTTCGGCGTGAGCACGGCGAGGAGGTTTGAGTGGCCCTCGCTCTGTCGGGCCAGCGCATTGGCAAACGCCACGCCGACCGGACCGTCCTTGCTGCCGATCAGAAGATCAATATGGGCAATCTCATTGCCTTCGCCGCTCAAAGCCTCGCCAATAAACATCGACATAGACGACTTCTCCAATAGAAGGACCGAGAACTGTAACCGCGGGAAACGACCGGAAAGAATACCATGGCCGTGATTTTCAACAAGGATTTCACAGAGGAGCGGCCCGGTGGCCGCGCGACCATGCACGACGCCCGCGGCCTCTCTGTCCCACGCGTGTGTGACCGGCCAGCCGTCATCGTCGTGGGAGCCAGCACGAGGGCCTTTGCGGAGTCGGCCTGCCGTGCCGGCTGGGCCGTCCACGCGGCTGACTTGTTTGGCGACGTCGACCTCCAACGCGCTGCGGTCGATGTGATCCGCGTGCCGGCTGGTCTGGGCTATCCGCATGGGCTGCCGGTGGCGATCGCCGCGTGCCCACCGGGGCCGTGCGTCTACACCGGCGCAATCGAGAATCATCCCGCGATCATCGAGGCGATCGCCCGCAAGCGGCCGGTCGCCGGTTGCTCGGCAGCGTCGGTGACTGCGGCCCGCGATCCTAGCCGACTCGCCGCTGCGATCCGCACCGCGGGCGGATCATTTCCCGAGACGTTTGCCGATCCGGTCGGCCTGCCGCACGACGGCTCGTTTGTCGTGAAGCCGATCGCGAGCGCGGGAGGACGGGGCATTTCGCGATGGCGCGGGGGCACGGCGCAGATTACCGTCGGCCGCGTCTGGCAGCGGTTCATCGCTGGCGATCCGTGGTCGGCGGCCTTCGTGGCCGGTCCTCATTGCTGCCGGCTGATTGGCACGAGTCACCAACTTGTCGGCAGACGGTGGTGCGGCGCGCGTCCATTCGCCTACTGCGGATCGGTCGGCGTGCCGCTCGATCGTGTCGACGCCCCGCTCCGTGCGACGCTCGAGCGGCTGGGCGTGGCGCTGGCCGCGACCTTCGGCCTCGTCGGCCTGTTCAACATCGACGTGGTGATCGACGCCCGCGGCGACGTGCACGTGATCGAGGTGAATCCCCGGCCCACCGCCTCCATGGAACTCGTCGAGCGTGCCACCGGCGAGTCGCTCGCCGCTGCCCATCTCGCCGCGTGCGACTGGGTGGGCCCGCCCCGAGGTCAGCATGAAGCCGCTCGCGGACAGACGAGCTGGTCGAAGGCGGTCATCTTCGCCTCCCGCCGTCGAGGCGACGTCGTGATTCCGGCGGGCTGGCTCGAGTCGGCGACGGCAGAGTGGTCAGACGCCGACGGCGTATCGGCGATCGCCGACATCCCGCGACCCGGCAGTCTGATCCCGCCGGGGGCGCCGATCCTCACGGTCTTCGCCCGCGCGGAGACCGCAGCCCGTTCGCTCGCGATCCTGCAGCGGCGCGTCAGCCTGCTCCGGCAACTCTTCGCCGCCAGTTCCAATGCCACGTGCCGCGCACCGTAGCCTTTTCCCGCCAGCACGCACCTCGCTTGACCACCTCCGACAGGAAGCCCCAAGCGCGAGCGCGGAGAAGACGACCACCACCCCATCGCACTCCACCAACGAGGTCGCCACCCGGATTCCCATCGCTGGCGCTCCGGGCTTCTTGAAGGCCCCGAGCTAGCCCGCCAGCCGCCGCTGCGGCTGTGCCATGACACCCGTCTCGAGGGCGTACTGCATGAGATAGGCGTCTTCAGTCGAGTCTTGGTAGAAGTCCTTGAGGACGGAAGTCGCGAGGAAGCCCAGCGACCTAAAGAAGAGTTGCGCTGGGAGGTTCGTTTCGCGGACCTCGAGGAGAATGCGGCCCCGGCGGTCGGGCGTCAGTTTGCCGACCAGTTTCTCCATCATCTGGGTACCGATGCCCAGCCGGCGGTGCGACCGCGTCACGGCGAAGTTCAGCATGTGCAGCCGCGAACGATGCAACTCGTAGATCATGAAGGCGACGACCGAGTCGGCGAGTTCGGCCACCATGCCGATGCAGTTCCGCTGCCGGAGGCAGCGGGTGAAATCCTCCTCCGACCAGGGAAACTCGAAGGCCTGTTGTTCGATGCCGATGACCTCGGACATATCCCTGCGGATCATCCAGCGAACGTGGATGCCAAGGCCGTTGTTGAAAATCGCCGTCACGGTAAATCGCTCCGTGGTGGACTCGCGGGGTCTGCGGTGGAAGCCGGGATTACCCAGCGCGGGGGCGGACGGTAGCAGGCACCGGGTAGCCGGGCAAGCGCGTTCATCGCGACGTTCTGAAGGGGTGCGTCGCAAAATCGCGGGCCCAGCCAAACCGAAAGCACCCTTGACCCGCGCGGTGGCGACCACCTACTTTCCCACCCCGGTTTCACCCGTGTCACGCAGCCGCCGGCTGCGTATCCGCACCGTCCCCGGACCCACCATCTGTCATGCGCAAGCGACGCCATCCGACACTGGGCCTGCGATGGTTACCCATACCGATACCCGGCTTGACGATAGTCGTCCTTGGCCTCGTCATCGTCCTGACCGTCGGCTGCGCCGGACCGGCCATCCGCAGCCAGAGCCCCGAGATCGAGGCGCTGGCCCATCTCGAGGCCGACACCAAACTCGTCGGCGACTACACGGCTCCCTGGGGGCTCAACGCCAAACGGATCGAGAGGCCCGCCCTGATCACGGGGCTGGCGGACACCGGCAGCGATCCGCCCCCGGGCCCGCAACGGCAGACGCTGCTGGCCGACATGCAGGCACGGGGTGTCGTCGAGCCGGCCGCACTGCTCGCCTCCCCCTCGACGTCACTGAGCTGGGTGCACGGCTACCTGCCGGCTGGCGTCCGCAAGGGCGACCGCTTCGATATCTACGTGGAAGTGCCAGCCGACAACGACACCATGAGCCTCGCCGGCGGCTGGCTGATGGAGACGCGGCTGGCGGAGATGGCGGTCATCGGCAACACGATCCGCGACGGACACGAACTCGGTATCGGCACGGGGCCGCTGCTCGTCGACCCCGTGTCGGGTGGCACGCTCGACTCCAAGTCGAAGATCCGCGCCCGCGTGCTGGGTGGGGGCGTCGCCCTTCGGGATCGTGACATGGGACTCGTCCTCGCCGCCGACCATCGCTCCTTTGCAATGTCGAAGCGGCTGGGCGACTGGATCAACCGCCGCTTTCACGCCGTGATCAAGGGGGTCAAGCGGGGCGTCGCGAATCCCCAGACGGACCGCTACATCGCACTCGAGGTGCCCCCCATTTATCGTCACAATCTCGGCCGCTACATCTGCGTGGTCCAGAACATCGCGGTGATCGAGCCGCCTGGCGGACGGCACGCCCGACTGCAACTCCTCGAACGTCAGCTGACCGATCCGATCACGGCGCCGTCCGCCGCCCTGCGACTGGAGGCGATCGGCAAAGAGGCGATCCCCGCGCTTCGTAAGGCGCTCGAGTCGAAGGATGGCGAAATCCGCTTCGCGGCCGCCGAGGCGCTCGCCTATCTCGGAGAGTCGGTGGCGGCTCCCCAACTCGCGGAGGCCGCGACGAGCCTGCGGAGTGCGCGGCCCGCGGCGCTCGCGGCCCTGACCGTGCTCGACGACGCCAATGGCGTCGACGCGCTACAGACGCTGCTTGCCAGCCGCAGTGCCGAAACCCGTTACGGTGCGTTCCGCGCGCTCTGGCGGATGGATCCCGATCTGCCGTTGGTCCGTGGTGAAAGGCTCGGCGACGCCTGCTCGATGCACGTCCTCGACGTGGAGGGCCCGCCGCTCGTGCACGCCACTCGGAGCATCCGACCCGAGTTCGTATTCTTCGGCACCGAGCACCCCGTGGCGGACGGACTGCGGGCAGAGGCCGGCACGTCGATCGTCGTCGTCGTCGACGGGGGCACGGCCACGGTGAGCCGTTTCATACCCGGGCAGTCCGACCAGCAGATCGAGGTACCGGCCGGGGCTGATTCGATCGTGCGGGCGATCATCGAGCTCGGCGGGGCCTACGCCGACGCGATCCAGTTTCTGCAGCAGGCGAACGCGGGCCGGGGCCTCGCCAGCCGGCTGGCCTTCGACGCGCTGCCCGACGAACTCGACGGCCGACCGACGATCCACCAAGAGGCGTCAGCACGCACCCGCGACATCCCCGAAGTCACCGACGATCCACCGACGGCGGATGACGAGGATCGCGAGGCTGACGATTCCGCATGACGCGGCTCACAGCCCTAGAACTCTTCGGCTTCAAGAGCTTCGCCGATCGCACGCGCTTCGAGTTCCCCCCCGGCATCACCGTCGTGGTGGGGCCCAACGGCTCGGGCAAGTCGAACGTCGTTGATGCGATCAAATGGGTGCTCGGCGAGCAGTCGGTCCGTAGCCTCCGCGGCAAGGAGATGACCGACGTCATCTTCGCCGGTTCGGCAGCGCGGAAGCCGCTCAACATGGCCGAGGTGTCGCTCGTCTTCGACAACACTGCGCGGCAACTCCCCGCGCAGGGCGAGGAGGTACGAATCTCCCGGCGGGTATACCGCAATGGTGAGAGTGAATACCTCGTCAACGGCGAACCGGCCAGGCTTCGCGACATCCGTGAACTCTTCTCCGGCACTGGAGCCGCCACCGAGGCCTACAGCGTCATCGAGCAGGGCCGCGTCGACGCGCTCCTGGTGGCCTCGGGCCGCGACCGGCGGGCGGTGTTTGAGGAGGCGGCGGGCATCACGAAGTTTCGCACCCGTCGGGGCGAGGCTCTCCGACGGCTGGAGCGGGCTGAGCAAAACCGGCAACGGCTGGCCGACATCGTCGGCGAGGTGGCTAGCCGCCTCGAGACCGTGCGTCATCAGGCAACTCGGGCGCGACGCTGGAAGACGATGCAGGATCGACTCCGCACGTTCCGAGTCGCCGCCGCGACCCGCGACCTGTCAGGCGTCGACGCCGCCATTGCCGACGTCGAGACGGCGCTGGCCGACGCCCGGGCGGCCCTTGGTGACAATGAAACGCGGGCGGCCGCAGCCGCAGCCGAGGCGGCGGCGGTGACAACGACCGCCGAATCCCTCCAGCCGATGCTCACGACGACCCGCTCACTCGCGGCAGCAGACATCCAGCGGTCGGCGGCCGCCGAGGCGACCGCGGCCCTGCATCGCAGTCGGCGTGCGGAGTTCGACGCGGATCTCGATCGGGCGACAACGAGCCTCGCCGCTACGGTCTGTTCTGAGCGCGAGGCCGCAACGCTGCTGGCGACGGCACACGCGGCTGCCGCAGCCATGGCCGCCACGCTCGCCGATCTGGAGCAGAGGCTCTCGGTCTGCGAGTTCGCGGCGGCCGGCACGCACGACGATGCCGCCACCGCCCGGATGGTATTGGTAGACGCCACGACCGCGCTTGAGGAACTGCGACACCGGCATCTGCGGCTCGAGACGGAGCACGACCGTGCAGCGAGCCGGGCTGCCGACGCTCGTGCCGCGGCCGCCGCCGCCAGGCTCGCGTCGACCGCCGCCCGCCAACGCCAGGCGGTGCTCGGTGAATCGCGGGCCGCCTGCGAGGGGCATCTGCTCTCGCTCGAGGGCCGCCTGACCTCCGCGACCGGTGAACTCGAAACGCTCGAGACGTCCCAGCGGGATGCGAAAGCAGCGCTGCAGGGAGCCTGGCACGACCTGACCGGATGGAAGTCCGCGTTTGAGGCCTGCCGCGAGCGGCTCGGCATGCTCCGCGAGATGGTCGCCCGGCAGGAGGGCGTGTCGGATGCCGCGAGGAAACTGCTCGCGGAAGGCGCGGCGACGATCCCCGGATTCACTGGGGTGCTCGCCGATCTCGTCGTCGCCGGCGTCGAGTGGGCGCCGCTCGTTGACCTCGCGCTCGGCGAACTCGGCCAAAGCCTCGTCGTCGATTCGCTCGACGCCGCCGTGAGCTGGCACGCAGACTGGGCCACCGGGACCGACGCCACCGGCGTGCTCGCCGCCGGCGGCCGCATCGGCTTCCTTGCAGCGGAGCGGCTCCGCGAGCCGGAGCTTTTCGAGCCACCCTCCCATCCCGGCATCGTGGGTCGGCTCGACCGGCTGCTTCTCGAGGGTTCTGCGGTCGAGCGAACCGACGACGAAGCATCACTCCTGCGGAAGCTCTTCGGTAGGGTCTGGGTCGTGGATCGGATAGAGCACGCACTTCCGTTGATCCCAGCCGCTCCCCGAGAGACGCTATTTCTCACGCGGGACGGCATCAGTCTGACCAACGACGGGCAGTTCGCGATCGGCTCGCCCGCGGCGTCCGCCGGACTGGTGGCCCGCCGGAGCGAACTCCGGGCACTCGAACAACGGCACATCGACCTCGCCCGCACGGTCGATGCCGCGCAGCTGCAGCTCGAGCGGCTACAGAAGCTGATCGGGGCCGGCGACGAGGAGATCACCCGGGCCACCGCGCGCCGGCAGCAGGCCGCCGAAACGATCGCCTCGTCCAAGGCCGAACTCTCACGCGTCATCCGCGACCACCACGCAGCCGACGAGTCTATCGCCGTCGCCGAACGCCAGGCCCGGGCCGCCGACCAACAGGCAGCCGCCACCGTGACCGCCGCCGAGACCGCCCGCGCGGGTGTCGCAGCAATCGTCGGCGCGGTCGAGGCGGCCACCGCCGAAGTCGACCGGTGTCGCATGGCGATCGACGCGGTCGAACAAAACCGGGGGGAAGCCCTCGACGAGATGCATCGGCTACGGGTCGAACAGGCGGCCACCGCCGAGAAGATTGCCCGCTGTCGTGACGCGGTGACGGCTTGTGAATCGGCCCGCACCGCCCGGCAGTCCGACGTCACCGCGGCCCTCGACCGGCTTGGGCAGGCCCGCATCAGGCTTGCCGCCTACGAACTCGACGTCCTCGCAGCCACCTCGGCACTCGCCGAAGCGGCCTGGGCGGAAGAGCAATCGGTGGCGGCGCTCGCCCTACTCGCTGATGAGACCGACCGCCTCGACGCCACCCGCCGCCGCGCGACGGCCGCCATCGACGACACGCGGGCCGCGGCGACCCGGCTCTCGGAGCGGGTGCATGCCCTCGAACTCGACGCGGGCGAGACACGGCATCAGCGGGCCCGGATCGTCGAGCGGATCCGCGACGAATACGACATCGATATCGATGGAGACGCCGTCGCCGTCGAGCCCATGGCCACCGACGATACCGAACCGGTGCCGGATGACCGGGCTGAACTGGAAGCGCGAATCGAGGAACTCCGCCGGAAGCTGGCTTCGATGACGTCGGTCAACATGGAGGCACTCAAGGAGTCGGAGGAACTGGCGGAGCGGCTCGCAACGCTCGAGGCCCAGCTCGCCGACGTCACCGGAGCCAAGGAATCGATCGAGCAGCTTATCGCCCGAATCGACGACGAAAGCCGCCGGCTCCTCGGCGAGACGATCGAGACGGTCCGCGGTTATTTCCGCGACCTCTTCGAGCGGGTCTTCGGCGGCGGTCAGGCCGACATCGTCCTGGAGCCGGGGGTTGACCTCTTGGAGACCTCGGTCGAGATCGTCGCCCGTCCGCCGGGCAAGGAGCCACGAAGCATCTCCCTCTTATCCGGCGGCGAGAAGACGATGACCTGCGTCGCCCTGCTCCTCGCCATCTTCAAGTCGCGGCCGAGCCCCTTCTGCGTGCTCGACGAGGTCGATGCCGCCCTCGACGAGGCAAACGTCGACCGGTTTGTGGGTGTGCTCCGCGACTTTCTCTCCTCCACCCAGTTCATCGTCGTCACGCATTCGAAAAAGACGATGGCCTCGGCCACCACGCTGTATGGCGTCACGATGGAGGAGTCGGGGGTGTCGAAACGGGTGAGCGTGCGATTCGAGTCGACCGCGGCCGCGGCCCAACCGTCGTCGAAGGCGGCATAGCGCTGCCCTCAGGGGCCCAAACGGCGTCAGCCGTGGGGACCGATGCCTCGCTGGGCAGCCATCCCGCTCACGCGGTGACGCTTCCTGATCCGGCACCGAAAACCGCTAGCCACACTGCTTTTCTGTTGATTTCGGCACCGTCGTCACAGACCGGTCGAGTGGTGCCACCGCTCTGGTCGTGAAGAACGGCTCAAGTCTCACGACACGATCTTTCGATCTACTCTCTTGGACGGTCATGTCGGGGAGGTGTCCGGGTGAAATCCCGAAACCACACCGCGACGTGGTGCAGGGGGGGAATCCTGCGAGTCACGGCCTTCTTCGGGAGGCGTCCTGCCCAAGGGACGCTCGCCCGTTGGGCCGGATTTCTCAAGCCCCCTCCGCGCCTCAGGCCGGCCTTCGAGGGGCTCGACGACGCGGGCGTCCCCTCGAAGCCAAACCGCGTCAGGGGGGCTGTGTTCCGACGCTCGAAAGGGGGCGGGACTGGCCAGAACATTTTCGGACACAAAAGATCTTAATGGAGTCCCGAACGATGAAGGTTTTCACGACAGGCCAGGTCGCCAAAATCTGTAAGGTCGCACCGCGTACCGTGAGTAAGTGGTTCGACTCCGGCCGCCTCAAGGGATACCGCATCCCGGGCAGTCAGGACCGGCGCATTCCGCGGGAATATTTGATCAAGTTTCTCAAGGAGCACGGCATGCCGCTGGGCGACCTCGAGGACGAGGCGATGGCGAAGGTGCTGTTTGTCGGCCAGGACCAGCTCCTGATCGAGAACCTCAAGAAGCAGCTCCCGATCGAGCGATCGTTCAAGATCCAGGTCGCGGCCAGCGGCTTCGAGGCCGGCATCCAGGCCGAGAGCTTCCACCCCGACTGCATCGTGGTGGACTACTCGATCGGTCGAATCGATGCCCAACAGATCTGCCAAAACCTCCGTCGCAACGCGGAGTACGCCGACACGATCGTGATCGCTCTGCTGCCGGATGACGGTTCGCAGATCACCATCGATCGTGCCCATGTCAACGAGAGCTTCAAAAAGCCCTTCGACGTGGCCCTACTCGCCGAGCGGCTCCGCACGCTGATCGGAGCTCGCAAGGAGTTGGTGTGAGTGCCGTCTGGTAGGCCATCGACGGCCCTCCAGACGCCCCATACCGTGTCCAACCCCAAACCGCCGGCCGTCCCGCATCACGCGGGACGGCCGGCGGCGTTGCGCGATGCTATGATCCGCCCCATGAGCGAAACGAGTCCATCCCACGGCATTCGCATGATCGACGTGGGCGGCAAGCCGGTCACCACCCGCACGGCCCGCGGTTCGGCACGGCTCGTAGCGCGACCCGAGACCATTCAGAAACTACGCGCCGGAGAACTCGAGAAGGGCGACGCCGTGGCCGCGGCGCGGATCGCCGGCATCATGGCGGCGAAGCGGACGAGCGACATCGTACCCCTCTGCCACCCTCTGCCCCTCGAAGCCGTCGAGGTCGCGATCGCCTTCCCGGAGCCCGGAATCGTCACCATCGACACGGTCGTCAGGGCCACCGCGCGGACGGGCGTCGAGATGGAGGCGCTCGTCGCGGCCTCCGCTGCAGCGCTCACGATCTACGACATGTGCAAGTCGATCGATCCCGACATGGTGGTCGAGCAGGTCCGGCTTGAGGAAAAGACCGGCGGCGTCCGCGGCGACTACACCCGTCGCGTGTGAGTCAACTCTCGAGGCGGTTTGCCTCGTTGAGGATCGGCTCGAGTTCGTCGACGAAGTCGCGCACGTCCTTGAACTCGCGATAGACGCTTGCGAAGCGGACGTAGGCCACGTGGTCAATGTCCTTGAGCAACTCCATCAACCGCTCGCCGATCACCCGGCTGGGCACGTCGCTCTCGTAGCTGCCGTAGAGCTCCCCTTCCAGCGACGATACCACCACCTCAATGTCGTCCTCCGTCATCGGACGCTTCCAACACGCTTTCGCCAGGCCCCGCTTGATCTTGTCGCGATCAAAGGGATCGCGCACGCCCCCCTTCTTCACAACGGTGAGTAACTGCCGCTCCACGCGTTCGTAGGTCGTGAACCGGCGGCGGCAACCCAGGCATTCCCGCCGCCGCCGGATCGAAGCGCCGTCTTCCCCCGATCGGGAATCGATCACCCGATCGTTGTCGATGCGACAGAATGGACAACGCATGGAGAAACTCCGGCAGGGATGAACCACCGGCATCGTAGGAGCCACCGATGGAAACCGGCAAGTGCGGCTTCAGCCCCACGACGCGGCCACCCCATCGTCACGGGCTCTCGTCACTCTGCCGCGTCGCCTGCAGCGTCGGCGACATCCGCGTCCGCCGGTGCAGTGGCGTCTACGTCTTTCGTCTCACGAACCAGCTTCCAGTCGCGCCGCTGGCGGGAACTCGGGATCTTCATCGCCTTGCGATACTTCGTGACCGTGCGGCGCGCCAGCGTGATGCCCCCCTTGGCGAGTTCCTGCACGAGGTCGTCGTCGCTGTAGGGGGCGTCCTTGGGCTCGTTGTCGACGACCTCCTGGAGCTTGATCCGGACGGCGTCCCAGGCGACCTCCTCGCCGTCGGCGCTCATCGTGCCGCCGACGAAAAACTTTCGTAGCGCGTGCAGTCCCCGCGGCGTCTGCAGCCATTTGTCGTCGACGGCCCGGCTCACGGTCGTCACGTGCATGCCAATCCGGTCAGCGATCTGCTGCATCTTGAGCGGTTCGATTGCCTCCGGCCCCTCCACGAGAAACTTCGTCTGGTGGTCGACGATCGCCTGGGCCGTCTTCAGGAGGGTACTCCGCCGCTGCTCGATCGCGTCGATGAGCCACTGCGCGGCGTTGATCTTCCGCTTGATGTAGTCCCGCGTCGCCGGGTCGGTCGCAGGGGACATCAGCATGTCGCGGTACAGCGGGCTGATGCGGAGATTTGGCAGGTCGATCTCCTCGAGCCGCACCTTCCAGCCGCCATCGGCCGCCTGCTCGACGTACACGTCGGGTTTGACCGGCACCACGATCGGTGTCGTGAACATCGCGCCCGGCTTCGGCTTCAGCGTGTGGAGTCGCTCGCGGAGCCGCTCGATCTCCTCGATCGAAAACCCCGTCTTCCGCTCGATGAGCGGGAGCCGATTCCCGGCAAGGTCTTCCAGATGGTCCGATACGAGCCGCCGTAGTTGCCGCGCATCGGGCATGTCGTGGCAAATCTGGAGCAGCAAGCATTCCTTCAGGTCGCGGGCTCCGACGCCCGGCGGATCCATGCCCTGCACCACCCCGAGTGCCTTGTGAAGCCGGTCGAGCTGGCCGGGTGGATCTTCGGCATCGACGAGCTCCTCGAGCGGCATCGGCAGATAGCCGTTGACGTCGAGGTTGTAGATCACCTTGTCGGCGACCTCCCGCTCGACGTCGGTGACGTCCTCGTTGGCGAGCTGGTCGTGGAGGTGGTCGCAGAGCGTCTCCGGCCGCTCCGCCATGTTGGCCATCACGTCGAGATAGCGGTCGCCCGCATGCTCGATCTGCGAGGCCGACGGCCGACTTCGGTCGTCGTCGCTGTCGGGATACTCGGTAGCCCAGTCGTAGGTCCGCTCGAAGTCGGCCTGGTTGGCATGTTCCTGGTCGACGATCAGCGGCTTCTCATCGACCGTCTTCTCAGCCTGGGAAGACTCCGACTCGGCGGCGGGCCCCAGCGGGTCGATGGCCGGGCCTTCCTGCCCGGCCTCCTCAACCTCGAGCGTCTCGTTGTTTTGGATCTCCTGTTCGATCCGTTCCTCGAGCGCCATCACTGCCAACTGCAGGATCTCCATCGATTGGATCATGCGGGGCGCAAGCACCTGCTTCTGCGCCATCCGCATTTCCTGGCCGAACGACATCCGCATTGCAGCAATCCTCGTGCCGGATGGCCGGCATTTCCGCCGGACCTGATCCAGTCCAAGAATACCGCTGCGGGCCGAAGAGTGCGCAGCCCTGGCACGCAATCTGCATGACCTGGGACCAGCACGACCCAAAAAGGGGCCCCGCGATCAGTACTTGCGGCGGCCGGCAAAGGCGTCAACGAGCATCTCGCGATTAGCCTGCTCGAGCGACGCTCCCACGGTGAGGCCGCGGGCGAGACGGGTGAGTTCCACCGGCATGCCTTCGAGCCGCTGAGCGACCACGAGCGCGGTGGCGTCGCCCTCGACGTTCGGAGTGGTTCCGAGGATCACCTCGCGAAACTTCCCGCTGCTCACCCGAGCCGCGAGCACGTCGAGCGTGAGACCGTTGGCTCCCTTGCCTTCGAGCGGTGCCACCCGACCCTGGAGCACGTGATAGAGCCCCCGAAAATTGCCCGCCTGCTCGAGCGCGAGGAGGTCGCGGACCTGCTCGACCACGCACAAGAGCCCCTGGTCACGCCGCGGATCGGCGCAGATGTCGCACTCATCACCCTCCGCGAGGTTGAAACAGGTGCGGCAGGGCCGGAGGTTCTCCTTGACTGCCCGGATCGCGTCCGCAAACCGCAGCGCGTGCTCGCGGGGCATGTTGAGCACGTGATACGCCAGACGTTCGGCCGTGCGCCGGCCGATTCCAGGCAGATCGGCGAACGCATCCACGAGCCTGACGATCGCACCACGTTTTTCAGCCATCGGTTTCCTCCGTGCCGGTCTCGGGGTCATCCTCAGTGAAGCGTCCGTCGTCGGCTTCCACGGGGCGGCCACCCGCTACCGCCACGGGCGCTGCGGGACGTGGCTCACGAGAACGGGGCGGTTCGACCTTGCGAATCGCCGCGTCGAAGACGGTTCGGGCATGGGCGACGAGCGGATGCTCGCCTGCCTCACGGAGCAGCGCGGCCTGCGACTGCGCCGGCGCGGGCCGCGACTGCGGTTCCGTACCGACTGCGGCCGCGGCCACGGTCGTGACCGGCGCGGCGAGAACAACGGCGTGTCGAACGCGGCGGCCCGCCAGCGACTCAATCGCGCGGGCGACCGAGGCCGCCATCTCTGGCCGCCGAAGAAACGCGGCCGCCGTCGCGGCATGTGCCGGCAGCGACACCTCGAGCACATCGTCCCGCCATACGGCTGCGGTCACCTCAGCGGCAAAATCACTGGCGAGCCCCTCGAGCACGCCAGCAGCCGCCTGCCAGGCCTCAGAGGCATCCTCCGGCAGTCCAGGCGGCGCCGCCTCCGGACTGGACACTTCTGTGATGGAGCGTTGGGCCGCAGCGCTGGCCGCAGGGCTGGTGGCGGCGGGGGTGGCCGCTGCTGAAGGTAAACCCGCGGGGGGTGATACCGCCGGCTCAGCGCTCTCCGCGATCAGGTCGGCCGTTTTTTTTTGCGGCGTTGGCGCGGGAGCGGCCGCGGGCCGCGGTGCAGCCAGCCGGGAGGGAGCAGCCGCGGCGGCGGCCGGCGATGCGAGCCGATCGATGGCCGTCGCGACGCTTTCCAGATCCTCGAGCGTGGCCAGCCGGATCACCGCCATCTCGGCGAGGATCGCGGCGTGGCCGCTCGTCCGCATCCGCGACAGCGACTGATCGAGAATCTGGAGCATGGCGAGGAGTGTCGCCGTGCCTAATCGGCCGCCAAGGCCGGCCAGATCGACGCCGAGCCCCTGCGACTGCGTGAGGAGCGACGCCTCGCAGCCCACGCTCGCGAGCAGGCAGTCGCGGAGTGCGGCGAGGAGTTGCTCGAGCACGCCACCGGCGTCGGCTCCGCCCTCGAGCGAGGCGTCGAGTACCGCTAGCGCGCGGGCCGCATCACGCCCGGCCAGAGCGACGACGAGTTCGCCGATCCGCTCCTCGCGGCCCGTCCCGATCAGCGCATGCACATCATCGACGCCGATCTTCCCGCTGGCCGACCCGAGCAGCTGCTCCAGGAGCGACTGGCTGTCGCGCATGCTGCCAGCCGCCCGCCGCGCGATGAGCCTGAGCGCCTCAGCCGACACGTCGGCCCCCTCAGCCTCCACGATCTGCGCGAGCCTGCGGGCGATCGACGGCGTGTCGACGGTCGTGAAATCAAACCGCTGGCACCGCGAGAGAATCGTGATCGGGAGTTTTTCAGGCTCCGTCGTGCAGAGCACAAACTTCACGTGCGCCGGCGGCTCTTCCAGCGTCTTGAGCAGCGCGTTGAAGGCCTCACGCGTGAGCATGTGCACTTCGTCGATGATGTAAATCTTGTAGCGGCCTCGCGCCGGGCGGACGGCGACGTTCTGCCGCAGCTGGCGGATCTCGTCGATGCCGCGATTGCTCGCGGCGTCGATCTCGACCACATCGACGTCCTGGCCAGCCGCGATCGCCCGACAGGAGTCGCACTCGTTGCACGGCTCCGCCGCGGGCCCCTGCTCGCAGGAGAGCGCCTTGGCGTAGATCCGAGCCGCGCTCGTCTTGCCGACGCCGCGGGCCCCGGTAAAGAGATACGCGTGCCCGATCCGCCCCGACTCGATGGCCCCCGAGAGACCGCGGGCCACGTGTTCCTGGCCGACGAGATCGGCGAAGAGTTGCGGACGGTAGCGTCGCGCGACGACCTGGTATCCGCCGAGTTCAGTCATGGATCACATTCGCAGCAGGCACCGATCACCGGGCATCCCGGAGGCCGATGAGAGGCCCACCGCACAAAGAGACGACTGCTTATGGCTGCTGCGGTTAGGCCCTGACCAGATTCACAGATCCCCATCGCAGGGGCCTCTCATCGGCATCCGTGATCCCTTGTTTTTTACGCCTCGCCGTCGCCCCGGTCAAAGGCTGATACATTTCCGCCCATGGCATCGACAACGTCCCCCATGATGCAGCAGTTTGAGGCGGCGAAGGCCCGCTGCCCGGGGGCGCTGGTGTTTTTCCGGATGGGGGACTTTTACGAGCTCTTCGGTGACGACGCCCGCGAGGCAGCCGACCTACTCGACCTCACGCTCACCAGCCGCGAGAAGGGCCCCGACGCCCTGCCGATGGCAGGATTCCCCCATCATCAGCTCGACACCCAACTCGTAAAACTAGTCGCGGCGGGCCGCCATGTGGCGATCTGCGAGCAGATTGACGGCCCGGCGTCGTCGGATGGAAAGCCGGCCAAGGGGCTCATGCGCCGCGAAGTCACGCGGATCGTCACGCCGGGCATCGCCGCCGACGAGACGCTGCTCGACCCCGCGCGGAGCAACTGGCTCGTAGCGATCCTGCCGGGCGGAGCCCGTGGCGACGAGGGGCCCCAAGTCGGTCTTGCCTGGATCGATGTAGCCGCTGGCCGATTCGAGGCCGCGGTGGTCGACCGCGACGACGTGGCCGACCAGATCCTGCGGCTCGATCCCTCGGAGTGTCTCTGTGGCGAGAAGCACCGCGAAGCCGTCGCAGAACTCGTGCAGCCGGCGGGCAGGCGACTTCTTACCGCCCGGCCCGACTGGTGGTTCGACATGGCGGCGGCCGATGCCGCGATCGGGCGGGCACTCGGCAGCCGCCGCCTCGAAGGCCTCGGCTTCGAACTCCCCGCCGACACCGCGGGCATCGCCGCGGCCGGCGCAATCGTCGCCTATCTCGAGGAGAATGAGCCGGCCGCGATCGCGCGAATCGCTACGCTCGCCGCGTGGCGGCCGGGCCGGCGCTTGGAGATCGACGAGGCCTCGCGCCGCAGCCTCGAACTCGTGCGGGCGGTGGGGACGGGCCGCCGCGACGGCTCCCTGGCCGGCGTGCTCGACCGCACGCGTTCCCCGATGGGCGCCCGGTTGCTGGGGGAGTGGCTCTCCGCACCACTCGTCGAGAAGGTAGCGATCGATGACCGGCTCGACGCAGTGGCCGCGCTGGTGGCCGACGCCTCGCTCGCCGGGCGGCTTGCCGCGACGCTCACCGGCATCGGCGACGTGGAGCGGCTCGTAGGCCGCGTGATGACCGGCCGCGCCGGCCCGCGCGACCTCGAGCGGATTGGCCGGGCGACAGCAATCCTCCCAGAACTCGTGGCCGCTCTTGGTCGCTTCGGGGGCCTGCTCGGCGACCTCCGCGACGGCCTTGACCCCTGCCCCGACATCGCCGCACGGATCGGCGGCACCCTCCGCGAAGGCTGTCCGGTATTCGCCCGCGACGGCTGCTTCATTCGCTCCGGCTTCGACGCCCCGCTCGATGAACTGCTGGAACTCGCCAGTGGCGGCAAGGCATGGATCACCCGCTACCAGGCCGAGCAGATCCAGCGGACCGGCATCGCCTCGCTCAAGGTGGGCTACAACCGCGTCTTCGGGTTCTTCCTCGAGATCGGTCGCGCGCACTCCGAGAAGGTGCCGTCCGACTACATCCGGAAACAGACGGTGAAAAACGCCGAGCGCTACACCACGGCCGAGCTGGATGAGCGGCAGCGGCAGGTGCTCGGCGCCGAGGAGGAGGCAGTTCGCCGCGAAATCCTCTTGCTCGACGAGTTGCGAGCCTTCGTCGCTGAGCAGCGGAGCCGGCTCGACCGCGCTGCCGAGGTGCTCGCGATCCTCGACGTGCTCGTCGCGTTCGCCGAGGTGGCACGGTCGCGGGGCTGGGTGCGGCCCGAAATCTCGGATGACGGCGAACTCTTGATCGAGGCGGGCCGCCATCCCGTGCTGGAGGATCTCCTGCCGGCCGGCACCCTCGTGGCCAACGACCTCGCCCTCGCTGCCAGCGGTGTCGGGGCCCCCACGATCCTGCTCGTCACCGGCCCCAACATGGGCGGCAAGAGCACGTTCATCCGGCAGGCGGCGCTCGTGGCCGTGATGGCTCAGGCCGGCAGTTTTGTTCCAGCCAAGCGGGCGCGGGTCGGCATCGTTGATCGGCTCTTCGCCCGGATCGGCGCCGGTGACGACCTCGCCCGGGGTGCGAGCACATTTCTCGTGGAGATGGCACAGACCGCGAGGATTCTCAATCGGGCCACGCCGCGAAGCCTCGTGATCCTCGACGAGGTGGGCCGCGGCACCAGCACGTTCGACGGCCTCGCCATCGCCCAGGCGGTGGTCGAGCACCTTCACTCTCGCGTCGGCTGCCGCACGCTGTTCGCCACCCACTACCTGCAACTAGCGGCACTCGAGAAGCTCCCCGGCGTCGCCAACGCACAGGTGCTCGTGAAGCAGCACAAGGAGCAGCTCGTGTTTTTGCACCAGGTGGTCCCCGGTGCCGCGGACAAGAGTTGGGGCGTGCACGTCGCGCGGCTCGCCGGCGTGCCGGGCGACGTCATCGACCGGGCTCGCGACCTCCTGCTCGGGTTCGAATCCGACGCGACCGCTCCAGCGAAGAGCCGCCGCAAGCCGATGCCGCAGGATCAGCTCTCGCTCTTCGAGTGACAGCTCTTTACAGGGCGACCACCACGTTTTGCCCAACCCGGCGGAGGGCCACCCGTGCCCCGTCGCCGGTCGTTCACTGCGGCCTTCCAGGCCTCCGCTCCCTCGGAGCTGACGGCACTCCGCCATCCATGGCTGCGTTTGTCAGCTACGCCGGCTCCCGGGGCACGGGTGGCCCTCCGCCTCACCTTCATGTGGGTCAGCGGTTTTTTGACGGAGGCTCGGGGCTGCCCGTGCCCCGGAGCCGGGCTATGGGAGCAAGCGAAGGCAGGATGCCGACGCGCAGCGGATCTGCAGAGAGCGGCGGGCATGATGCCCGCCGCGAACGTCCGGCGATGGGGCATGGGCAGCCCCGAGCCGGGCGGGGCGAGTTGACCCACACGGGCAGGCGTCACCCGCACTGGTTCATTTTGTCGCGGGGCGTGCCCGCGGCCACGAGTTCGGGCCGCGGCGGTGGGAGCGACACCACGGCATCGTCCGCTGCGATCGTCACGGCGATGTTCTTGTAGGCCGGCGTGCGCGAGAGCGGGTCGGCCGACTTCGGCACGAGCACG
>CAMBPQ010000026.1 GCA_945869735.1 Planctomicrobium piriforme | reverse complement strand
GTCGGAGCGACAGGTCGTACACAGGCGTCGATACGCCACCCGCGCCGGCTGCCTGCATGAGACCCGCCACCGGAGCCGAGTTACTTCCGGTGGAAAAGGGTGCCGTACCTACGAAGCCGACGACGAGCAACTGGCGGCGGTGGAGGTTGTAGAGCGTCGTGCCGGCGATGGGCTGGTCGCCCGCTTCGCGACAGAACCAGGCCACCTCGGCGCACGGCGCCTCGATGGTGCCCGCGCCGAAGCGGCCCACGAACGGATCGCCTGCCGACCGCGTGGTGAAGAACAGCGAATCATCCGTGTCGGCGCTAAGGGTCCCGGTCACCACGCCACCAGCAAGGGCAAACGATGCGTCGCGCACAGGACCCTCGAGTAGTTCGAAATAGCCGGAGTTCGATTCCGGCTGGTTCCATGGCACCAGATCGGCGGTCACTCCGGCGAGGTCTTGCCGCAACTGCCACGCCGCGGTCCGCATCCGCCCCGAGAGATCGACCGTGGCCTGGCTCTGAGACATCGTTCTTCCAAACAGGGAAAACAGCTGCGCGATCGCCCCCATCACCACCAAGGCAATGGCGCTGGCAACGAGGAGTTCGACAAGACTGAAGCCGGTCGGCCAACGCCGCGTCGTACGGAGCGGCGTGGGAGTCAGGATCACAGGATTCGGGGGCATGGATGTCACTCCAGATACCTCACGAGGCGGATCGTATCGCGAACGTTGAGGTCTTCGCCCTTGCTGAAACCGACGGGGATGGAACGGTCGACGATTGCAAACAGCCGCTTGAAAGTCTTCGTGGGCGCACTGGCCGTGTCGTCGGTGATCTCAAGCGTGATCCAGACGGCAAACACGTGCGAGCGGATCGTGCCACAGTTGGCCATTCGATTTGCGGTGGCGTAGGTGAAGAACGGATCGTCGTTGCGGGGTGCCGCGGGACTGTCGGTGAAGATGAGACCGACTGGCGCGGACGACATAGAGAGCAGTTTGGTGACCGAGTTCGCAGCGTCGGCGGGCGTGCCCGTCGCGAACGGGTTGGTGCCGCCGTTGACGTTTCCGACACCGTCGCCCACGAGGGCTTTCCACACAGCGTCGTCAACTTGTGACGTGGCGTTGCCCGGGTTGGCGACGATCGTGTTGACGTTCACACGGCCCGGTTCCCGCCACTTGGGGAGCAGCGTCGAGCAGACCCGTTCGGCCGTTGCGGTGGCCAGCAGGAGCGAGTCATCGCCGATCCGCATGCTCGTACCCCCGAAGCGAGAGGGAACATGCACCGCATCGAGGATCAGGCTCGTGGGATTATTCACCGGAGGGGCTGTCGCGCCGACGGCCAGCATGCCGCTGGCGTCGCCGGTGGGCACGAGCGTTAGTTCGGCGATGCTCACGAATGGGCGGTTGGGCCAGTGAAACCAGGGGGCTTTGTTGGGATAGGCGGCGGGAGCCCCCGCGGCGTCGATCCAGGCCTGCGTCCAGAACGGGCGTGGGTTGGTGAGCGGGTTGCGTTGCCGTTTCTGCGCGGTGATCTGATCTGCTGCGACGGTGATCGTCGCCTCGTCGACGGCGACGTATGGGTTGTAGTCGTCGCTGGTTTGAACGTCGTTCTTGGGTTTGGTCGGATCGGCGAGCCGTTCGAGCACCACGGTGCCGGGCCCGGGGGCTCCTGGGATGAATGCAGACACCGTGAGGGCAGGGAGCGTCGTGCCGGCAGCTGCAGACGTTTGAATGCAGAGGTAGCCGTTGGGGAGCAGTTTGCACTTGGCGATATCGGCCGCACCGAGGCCCGCGGCCACGTCTCCGATGGCTACTTGGCTACCGCCGGCAACCCGCAGTCGCCAGATCGACTCGCCGGCGGCATTCTTTCGTGACAGGTCGAGTGCGTTGGCGTTGTCGGTCGCAGCGAGATTCGAATCGACCTGCTCCACGGGCGTGCCCCCGGTCATGTTCGTCGCGGTTGCCTTGTCGACCATCCAGGCGGCCCACGGATGGTAGAGGACGACCGAAAGATAGCCGCTCCACGCGAGTGTCTCCGTGATCACGACCTCCGGACGCTCGGCCCCGAAGACACTCGACGTGCCCGCCGTCCAGCCGTCGGTGGGAGTGGTATCGAAGCGAAACCGCGTCATCGTGGAATCCGCGTCGCGGAAGTCGCAGACATTCGCCGCCCACTGCGCCGTGGCCTGATTGGCCGGTTGGCTCAGAGCGACCAGGAGCGTGTAGAGGTGCTGGCAATACTTTTCCTTGATCTTCGGCAACATGGCGGGGGGAAGGTTTGCGTACTGGAGCGGTCGGTTGATGTCGAAGCGGACGCCCGCGCTGACGTCGGGCGACATCGTGTCGTACACCGCCGATGCAGCGCCAGTGGCGATCGTGGCCGAAGGGGCGGTGGGCGGCGGAAACTGCTGCAGGTAGCCACGGACCTTCGTCATGGCGGTGCCCGTGATCACGGGTGTGTCCCAGGAGTCGGTGGTGACCGTCATCCGCGACCGCTCCGCAGAGTCGTCGAGCAGCACGGCGAGCCGAGGCGGCAGAGTGCCGGCGTCGGAGTCGAACGGTCGGAGGATGCGCTCGAGCTCGGTCGCCACAAAAGGGCTATCGCTGGGGGGCGTATTCGACTTGGCGGACGGCTGCCGCACCTGCGTGCCCCGCGGACCGTCGCCATCGAGACGGAGTTCGTAGGGGCTCTGAAGGAAATCGTTGGCGTTGCGGTCGGGCGTGTAGAAGACGAGCGAGGGCACTCCACTGGCTGTGGACGCGACGAACGTCTTCATCCGCACATGGAGATCGGTGGGGGATCCGCCGCCGAGCGTCCACTGCTGCATCGGCGGGACCGTAGAGTCGGGCTTGCCGGGAACGTATTTCCCGCCCGCATCGGCGCCGTAGCGGCCGTCGATGGGCAGCCCGACAACTGGGGTCGGCCGGCGTTGGCTGGAGCCGTTCGCGGAGGCCGAGGTGCCAGCGACGACGATGCTGGACCAGCGGCCTGGAAACCCTGGAGCGCCTGCGACTGCAGAGCCGCTGGCGACGATTCGCGAGGCATCGACATCGGCGGGGCCGTAGCCGAGGCCGAGGGGCACGCTGCTTACTGCCGTGCCGGCGACATCTGCCGGCCAGTCGGCCGAACTAGTCGTGACCGGCACCAAAGAGCCATGGGCATTGAGATTGAGCCGGCTGTCGAGGTCGAGCACGAGGTACGACGCCTTATACTTCAGCGTGCCACCTAGCGACGAAGGTCGCTCCGGCAGAAAGCCGGTCGTGCCGGAGATCCAGACGCCGTCGACGAAGCCGTCGTTATCGTTGTCGCAGGGCGCGCTGCCCGAAGCGATCGGCGTCGGAGAGTAAGACGGTCGGATCGAACCAGATGTGATGGGTCGCGAGTTGGAAAGGGGAATCTGGGCCAACCACGGGTCCTTGTCGAAGGAGTCGTAGGCTTCGACGGCGGTGGACGAGATCGAGGGAGTGAATTCACGGCCGTTGATCACGACCGCTGCTGACTGTTTGGGCAGCAGCGGGGTCCGGGCGGTGGGCGTGTTCGCAAGATAGACGGTATACCCTCCGCCATTCGCGATTGTGCGGAGAATACGGTAACTCGCCACGTCGCCGTCGTTGGGCGCTGGTTTAAAGGTAAGGATCCGACCATTCAGGTCGCAGGGATGGGCGGGAGAAGAGAGCCCCTGCAGGGTCGTGCTCAGAATCGGCGTGAAGTTCGAGAGCGTTCCGACGGTTAGCTTCGCTGGGGCCGTGGCGGTGCCGGTTACGACGTCGGTGCCGTATTTGTCTTCGAGGATGCTCTCCGTCATTACTGCAGGCAACGCGCTTTTCGAGCCCCGCAGGAGCACCATCAGCGCCTCGTCAAGCATCGCACTGGCCTGGATCGAACCGTTGGCCGTGGAGTTGGTGGCGTCAGAGAAGGCCCGGGCCGCGGTCCGCGAACGGGTGGCGATCACAAGCATCGCCGCACCGATCATCATGAACAGCGACAGGGACGTGAGGACCAGCAACAGCAGGGCTC
Source organism: Planctomicrobium piriforme (assembly GCA_945869735.1). Taxonomy (GTDB): domain Bacteria; phylum Planctomycetota; class Planctomycetia; order Pirellulales; family UBA1268; genus QWPN01. The sequence goes on along the minus strand of CAMBPQ010000026.1, from coordinate 36,676 downwards.
CCCGACGGCTGGGTGGGAGACGAAAATGAGATGACGTGTTCATGGCGACGGTCAATCCAAAGACACGGGGTATTGATCGACGCGCATCAAGTTCTCGAAACCGATCACGGTCATCGTTCCGCTCGAGATCAGGTTTGCGGTGCCCGAGCCCAGAGCGGCAAGGTCGAGAACGATGAACGATTTCCGCTGTGTGGCATCTTCAGGAATGCCCGGTCCGGGATTCGTCCATGAGGACGTGATTTTGACCCATCTCGGTGGAGTATTTGCCACCGTTGGCAGCACGAGCACCGACGAGCAGCCAGCGAGAAACTGTTTGCGAGTCGCTTCATCCGCGATGCCCAACGCGGCTCCGGTGGTGTATCGAAACATCGGCGCAGGAGTCCCGGTCAGCGTCAACAGTTTTGAGTTCCCGGGCTTCTTGAAGACCGCAATGCTGAGCGTGGCGACACCGCCGGCGACCGCCGGATACTGAGTCGGTGCCAACATCGCCCCCCAGCACAACCCGTCACGATACGCCCGCGGACCGACATTGCCGCTCACGAACGAGTTGTTGGGTGTGTCGGCTGTGGTGGGTGCCGTGTAGACGACCTCGTCTTCCAACTGGAACCCCCGGGTTGAGTCAATGCGGGTCTGCAATACGGTCGACGTGGCTGACACAATGAAGTTACTGGCCGTGGCGGTTGTCGCCAGCGTCGGAAACGTCTGGCCGAAGACACAGGCTTTCGTCGTGCCCGATCCAAACAGGTCGGCTGCGATCAGGCCTCGGTTGACGATCTCGGCGTAGGCGTTGGCAGCGGCGGCACCGGTCCTGTCTTCGAGCGCTGCCTGCGACAGTCGCGAACCCGCGGCAGGCAGCAGCGAGGCGATGCTCGCAAGCCCCACGACAAGGATGCCGCAGGCGACCAGCACCTCGAGAAGCGTCATTCCGCCGCGTCGACCGCGATCGCGGGGAGACGGGCATGTCGGGATGTGGAAGGTGGCGTTCATTTGCCGATGGTGGCAAGAGCACGGGCCTTGGCTCGGGCGGCACGCAGCGCGGTGGCGTCGGTGCCCGACTGCACAACGTTCGACGCGACCGTCACGCGGCCGGTTTGTGGGTGTACGGCGATCCAGAGAGCCTTGGGGCTCGACAGCGCAGGAAAGGTCGAATCATCGATCTCGGATCGGGCTGTAACGAGCAAGTAGAAGGGCTGCACGGGATCGATCGGTTGGTTGGTGCGCATCGAGGCCTCTCCGAGCACCTGTTGCATCAGCGCGTCGACACCACCAATGCTGTCGAAGACGAGTGCGATCGCACCGTCATTTGCGAGTCCGCCCCAGGCCGTGGTCGGATCGTCACCGATCCCGCTGTAGCGAAGATCGACGGCGACGGCCTTCGGGAACTCCGCGGCCACGTCCGCCTTCAGGGGATACCTGGCAACCTGAAAGTCGAATGGGTTGCTGCCACCGCCCACCGCTTTCGTCGGCTCGGGCCAGACCGTGTTGGTGAGAGCCTGGCTGGCGCTTGTCCGGAAGCTCACCGTCGCGCCGCTGGCGACTGGAGCAGCGAGCGAGAGCCAGGGCGACGGCGGCTGGTAGGGAACACTCGCCCCGCTCGCAGCGCCACCGAACTGGATCTTATAGCCGTGTTGGAGGTCTGCGGCGTCGGCATTCGTCGGCGTGAGCGGAATCGTGGCTGAGTTCGGGGTCAGTGATGTGAACGTGCCGGCTGTGCCGGTGATGAACGGCGGCACGTCACCGTTCGAGACGCGGATACACATCGAGGCCGCGACGCCCGCCGCCGTTCCCGATTCGAAGATCACGGCGCTGCCCGCCCGGTTTCCCAGGGCACGGGACTGTGCCGATGTCAGCACGGAAACCAGCGATTGGGCCGCTTGGCGGATCTGTCCGTTCGTGCCCGGCTTGGCACCGGAAAGGACGAGCCCCAAGAACACGGCCATGATGGAGGTGACCACGAGAAGCTCGACGAGCGTGAAGGCGGTGCGATGGCGGAGCGGCATCATTTCAATGCCTCCGCGTCGAGGTTGGTGATGTTGTCGGCGCGGAAGTCCCCGCCAGCCGATGCTTCCTTGCCGCCAAAGGTCGACACGGTTGGGTCGGTCGGGTCTCCACACTTAACGCCGAGTTGCAGATTCGATCCCCCGTTCACAGCAGTTGAGTTCGTTTGGTCAACGCCGCCGGAAAAAATCAGCGGACGCATGGTTCTTCCTGCGGCCGCGGAAGAAATTGGAAGGTTCGTGGAAAAGAACTTGCCACTTCCGGGCGGAAGTTCCAGCCCAGCCGGCCAGAGGACGTAGCGGAGAGGCTGCCCCCACGCGTCCAAGAACTCAAAAAAACCGTCGCTATCCGTATCGCCCTTTTCGGTCGTTTTGAGTTCACCACAGTCAAGGCAGTTCGCGATTCCACCCTGCATAACAATCATGAACAGGCACTCGGCGTCGCTGTAGTCGGAGGTGGGCGTTTTGTTGGCCGCGATGGCCGCGTTGTAGATGGCCACGTAGGCCCGCTGCGGCGACGACGTGAACTGCGAGGCGTTCGACGCCATGTACGCCACGTCGGCCCAACTGTCTGGCAAATCGCCCGTGGCCATCTTTCGGAGGCCGACGCCACGGGCTGCAGACGTGGTCGCCCCGGGTATGTTCCGCGACGCATAGGTCGCGTACTGCTGCTGAATGATCACGTCGAGCTTCGCGATCAGCGCCTGCGTGGCCTGCTTCTTCTGACTGCCCCGCGCGGCCGACACGGCGGACGCCATCAGCCCCATGAGCACCAGGATGATCGAGACCACGACCAGCAGTTCGACCAGGGTAAACGCCCGGCGGGCCGCGCTCCGTGGCTCGCGCACTGCCGACGACGCGCCCGGCGGCCCCGGCATCCGCCGGGGGGCTGCCACGACGCGGGGTGTGGGGTGCACGGTCGTCACGACAGATCCTGGATCAGTTTGATCAGCGGCATGAAGAGCGCGATCACGATGAAACCCACCGCACCGCCGAGGAAGATGATGAGCAGCGGCTCCATCAGGCTCGTCAGGCTCTCCGTGAGCACCGCCACCTCCTCGTCGTAGGTGTCGGCCACCTTGTAGAGCATCGTGTCGAGCTCGCCCGACTCCTCACCCACGTCAACCATGTTGACCACGAGGTCGTCGACGACCGGCTTCTTGTATTTCACGAGGTACATCAGCACCCCGATAACCGGGGCGAAGAACGTCCAGAAGAGCAGCGCCACCAGGTTGAACGGCGGGACGGCATAGGCCTTGAGCGGCTTGGCGATCGACTCGCCGTCACGGATCGAATCAGACACCTTCCCGAAGAGCCGCTCGAACATCATGTTGCCCGAAGTTTCCTTCGTGATGTTGAGCGCCTCGAGGATCGGCACGCCGCTCGCAAGGAGCGTGCCGAGCGTGCGGGCGCTGCGGGAGAGGATGTTTTTCTCGACGAGTGGGCCGAAGATCGGCATCTTGAGTACGAACAGGTCCCAGCCGAAGCGTCCGTAGGGGATGAGCTTGATCGCCTTGATGAGCATATTGATGCCGAAGGGAATCGCCGGGATCAGATACCAGTAGTTGACCACCCAGTTGGAGATGTCGATCAGGATCTGCGTCATCGGCGGCAAGGTGCTGCCGAAGTCGTCGAAGATCTTTTTGAACTGAGGGACGATCTTCATCATGATGAACGTGAGGATGCCGACGGCGACCAGCACCACCACGATCGGATAGACGAGCGCGCCTTTCACCTTGCGGCGGAGCGACTCGCTCCGCTCCATGAACTCCGCGAGCCGACGGAGAATCACCTCGAGCGCGCCTCCTGCCTCACCGGCCCGGATCATGTTGCAATACAGGCGGTCGAACGCCTTGGGGCTCTTCGACATCGCCTCCGAAAGAGTCGACCCGCCTTCGATCTCGTCGCAGACGTCGAGGAGCGAGTTTTTGAGCCGGCCCGGCTTCTGCATCTCGGCGAGCACCTTGAGGCTGCGAAGGATCGGCAGGCCGGCGTCTTGGAGAATCGAGAGCTGACGCGTGAAGAGCGTGAGATCCTTGCCCTTCACACCGCCCATCGCAAAGGTGCGGCCCGGCTTCTTGCCGCGGCCTCCGCCCGACTTGCTGGCCTTCGCCCGCTGCGCCTTGAGCTTCGTGACCATGTAGCCCATCGACCGGATCGTGGCCTGGGCCTCGGCCTCGCTGGCAGCGTCGACGGTGTCCCGGATTTCCTTGCCGGTGGCCGCGTCGATGGCTTCAAACATGTAGGTGGGCATGGTCACGCATCCAGGATGGTTTCGCGGATCACCTCGTCGGCCGTCGTCTGGCCGGTGAAGATGCCCTCCATGCCGGAGTCGCGGAGGGTCACCATGCCATTGCGGCGGGCGGCTTCGCGGAGCTCTTCGGTGGAGGCATTGCGCATGATCATATCCCGCATCTCATCGTTCATGATCAGCAGCTCGTAGATGCCGAGCCGGCCCTTGTAACCGGTGCGGTTGCACTTGTCGCAGCCCTTGCCGCGGAAGAACTTTTTGCCAACGGCCTGGTCGGTCGTCATTTCCAAGTCGGCCAGCACGTCGGCCCCGGGAACGATCTCCTCCCGGCAGCCCGTGCAGATCCGCCGCACGAGCCGCTGGGCGAGGATCGCCTCGACCGTGGCTGTGATCAAAAACGGCGGCACGCCCATGTCGCGGAGGCGCGTGACCGTCGAAGGGGCGTCGTTGGTGTGCAGCGTGGAAAACACCATGTGGCCGGTAAGCGACGCCTGCACCGCGATCTCGGCCGTTTCCACGTCGCGAATCTCGCCCACGAGGATACGATCGGGATCCTGGCGGAGGATCGAGCGAAGGCAGGCGGCGAAGGTGTTGCCGATGTCGGCGTCGATCGGCACCTGCACGATGCCGTCGATGTCGTACTCGACCGGGTCTTCGGTCGTGATCAGCTTGTCTTCGATCTCGTTGAGCTCGGAGAGGGCCGAGTAGAGCGTGGTCGTCTTGCCGGAGCCCGTGGGGCCGGTGACCAGCACGATGCCGTTGGGCCGCCTGATCACCTCGCGGAACTTCCGCAGCATTGTCTGCTCCATCCCGATCTTTTCGAGATTCAGCGATACCACGCCACGGTCGAGCACCCGCATCACCACGCTCTCGCCGAACAAGGTCGGCAGCACGCTCACGCGGAGGTCGACCGGATGGCCGCCCACCGTTAGCTCGATCCGGCCGTCCTGCGGCATCCGGCGCTCGGCGATGTCGAGGTTGGCCATCACCTTGATCCGGGTGGTGATCGCGAAGGCGAGATGCTTGGGCGGCGGCACCATCTCCTGGAGCACACCGTCGGCCTTGAGGCGAATGCGAAAATCCGTCTCGAAGGGCTCGAAGTGGATGTCGCTGGCGCCGTCGCGGATCGCGAGGAGGAGCACCATGTTGAGCAGCTTCCGCACCGGGGCGCTCTCGGCGAGAGCCTCGACGCTCGTCAGGTCGGTGACGCCCTCCTTGCCGGCGGCGGCCGCCGCGGCGGCGAGGGCGTCGTCGGCCTCGAGGTCTTCGACGAGCGACTCCACGCTCTCGGTCTCCGAGGAGAAGAGCTTCTCAATCGTCTTCGTGATCTCGGGCTCGGTCGCCACGCAGACGTGGATGTCGTAGCCAAGGAGAGTGTGGAGCTCGTCGGCAATCTGGAACTTCTGCGGCTCGGCCGAGGCGATGGTGAGTCGGTCGCCCACGAGCTCGAGAGGCACCACTCGGTAGAGCTGGGCCATCGGCTCGCTAACGAGGCGGATCACGTCGACTGGAATCTGGCGGTCGTAGAGCGTGACAAACGTGGTGCCCCACTGCTCGGCCAGCGCCTCGCCGAGCTGCTCGTCGGTGTAGAACCCGAGCGCCACGCCGATCTTGCCGAGGAGTTCACCGCCGCGGTTCGACTGCTCCTCGAGCATCGTCGCGAGCTGCTGCTCGTCGATGAGCCCGAGGTCGACCAGAATCTGTCCGATACGCTTGAGGGCCATGACTTACTTCTCCCCGTCTTTGCCGGACTTGCGGGCGACCGTTTCCTCGTCGTCGAAAATGCCCTGCTTGGCGTTGGTGATCCGCTTGGCGAGCTCGTCGACGTTTTGGGCCTTGGCAAGCACGTCTTCCTCGGTGACTTTTTTCTCGTTCCAGAGGCGGAAGAGGTCGTCGTCGAGCAGTTTCATGCCGAGTTTGGCCCCTGTCTGGATTGCCGAGTTGATTCGGAACGTCTTATTTTCGCGGATCAGGTTGCCGATGGCGGGCGTGACCACGAGCACCTCGTAGGCAGCGCATCGGCCGCCGCCGATCTTCGGCAGGAGGGTCTGCGAGACCACGCCAAGGATGGCCGTCGAGAGCTGCGTGCGGACCTGCTCCTGCTGGTTGGTCGGAAAGGCGTCGATAATGCGGTTGACCGTGCCCTGGGCGCCCGTCGTGTGGAGCGTGCCAAAGACCACGTGGCCTGTCTCAGCGGCCGAGATCGCGGCCTCGATCGTCTCGAGGTCGCGAAGTTCGCCGACGAGAATCACGTCGGGGTCTTGCCGCAGGGCGCGGCGGAGCGCCTCTGAGAAGCTCGGCACGTCGGTGCCGACCTCCCGCTGGTTCACCGTGCTCTTCTGTGAGTAGTGGTAAAATTCGATCGGGTCTTCGATCGTGATAATGTGATGGTCGTAGTTTTTGTTGATGAAGTCGATCAGCGAAGCGAGCGTGGTGCTCTTGCCGGAGCCCGTCGGGCCGGTCACGAGAAACAGGCCGCGGGGCCGGGTGGCGAGCTTCTTGCAGATTTCGGGCACGCCGAGTTGCTCGGGCGTGAGGAGCCTGTTGGGAATCTGCCGCAGCACCATCGCCACGCTGCCTCGCTGCTTAAACACGCTGACGCGGAACCGGGCTAGATCCTTGAAGGCGAAGCCGAAGTCGCAGCCGCCCTTTTCGGCGAGCTCTGCCTGGCACCGCTCCGGCGTGATCGACTTCATCAGGCCGTTGGTGTCGTCGGGGGTGAGCACTTTCGTGGGCTGCGGCTTCATGTGGCCGTCGACACGAAACACCGGCGGCAGGCCCGCGGTGATGTGGATGTCGCTGACGCCGTTTTTCACGGCTGCATTGAGGAGCTTGTCGATCTGGATCGTGCCGATGGCCGCCTGAGGCATGGCGTAGACGTCTTCGCGCTCTCCCCCAGCCTCTGCCGCGGGCGGTGCATCGCGCTGCACATCGAGTTCGAGCGGCATGTCGGCCGCAGCCGCGGGAGACGCCTCCTGGGCAGGACTCAGGATCAGCACCTTCGTGCCCTGCACATCGAGCAGGGCGGCCACGCAGTCGCCCTGCGGCGCGGCGAACACGAACTTCGCCGGGTCGCACCCTGGCGGCATGATGGCGGCAGCCAAGCCCGCGACGTCGTCGGCAGTGAGCGGCTTGCTCTTGAGCGGACGCAACTGGCCATCGATCCGCAACATGGGCGCGGCGTTGCCCGACAGGCGGATCTCCGTTGCCCCGTTGTCGAAGGCGAGTTTCAGCAGTTTTTCAACCTGCTGCGACTGCGCGGAACTTCCGGCTATGGCGGTCATGGATGCGTCCCCAGATGGATGGGCTCGGCTGGCGATGAAACGCCTTCGGAACGTCCTCCAAAAGCAAATCTATTCTGACCGGAAACCCGGTGAGAGAATAGTTGCCGGCCCGCGGAAATGCCGCAGCGGAAGGGCAGCGAGAATGAGGGGGCGGACCCGGTCACGGGAAGCATTTCACTCGGCGCCGAACCTTAGCCCCTGACGGAGGTCGGCGACTCGATACCAGCATTATGCGCAGGATCGGCAGAAAAGTCTCCCCCAGACCAGAAAATCCCGTCGGGCGAGTTGGACGCGGGGCTTCGAGTGCCCCGGGAAGCCCGGAGCGCGAGCGACGGGTATACGGGTGGCATCGAGGCACGGCCGGGAGGCGCCTCGGACGCCGATTTTAGGGCGACGCGTATACCCCGCGCTCGCGCTTGGGGCTTCCTGACGGACGACGTGGCCTATTCGGCCTTTTTCGAAACCCGGAACACCTCGTCGAGCGTGGTGACGCCGCGGAGGGCCTTCTGGATGCCGTCGTCAAACATCACCTTCATCCCGCCGCTCACCGCAGCCCGACGGATTTCCTGGGTGGCCGCCCCCTGGAAGGCGAGTTCGCGGATCTTGTTGTTCATCACCATCAACTCAAAGATGCCAAGACGGCCCTTGTAGCCCGACTTCGTGCAGTGGGCGCAGCCCCGGCCCTTCATAAAGGTCGCCCCCTTGAGCATCTCCGGGGTGATCCCCGCCGCCTCAATCTGGGTGTCGAGCGGCTGATGGGGCTGCTTGCACTTCGGGCAGTTGATGCGAACCAGCCGCTGGGCGAGCACCGCAATCACGCTCGAGGCCACGAGATAGGCCGGCACTCCCATGTCGATCATCCGCGTGATGGCGCCCGGGGCGTCGTTGGTGTGGAGCGTCGAGAACACGAGATGCCCCGTGAGCGAGGCCTGGATGCCCATCTGCGCCGTTTCCGTGTCGCGCATCTCGCCCACGAGGATCACGTTGGGCGCCTGCCGCAGCATGGCACGGATGACCCGGGCGAAGTCGAGGCCGATCTGGTGCTTGATCTCCACCTGATTGATGCCGGCGAGGTAATACTCCACCGGGTCCTCGGCGGTGATGATCTTGGTGTCGGGGCGGTTGAGCTCGTTGAGCGATGCGTAGAGGGTGGTCGTCTTGCCCGAGCCCGTGGGGCCCGTCACGAGGATGATCCCGTTGGGACGGCGGATCAGGTTCTTGAACTGCCGAAACTCATTCTCGGCGAGGCCCAACTGCCGGATGCCGACCTTGATGTTTTCCTTGTCGAGGATCCGCATCACAACCGACTGACCGTGATTGGTCGGCAATACGCTCACGCGGAGGTCATAGTCTTTGCCGTCGGCCGTGAGCTTGATCCGGCCGTCCTGCGGACGACGCCGCTCGGCGATGTCGAGCTTGGAGAGGATCTTGATGCGGGAGAGGATCGCCCCGAGGAGCCGCCGGGGCGGGTTGTCGCGCTCCACCAGCCGGCCGTCGATGCGGTAGCGGATTCGCACGCGGTCTTCGAAGGGCTCGATGTGGATATCGCTGGCGCGGAGCTGCACCGCCTCGGTGATCACGAGGTTGACGAGCTTCACCACCGGCGCGTCGGACGTCTCTTCCTGGGCTGCTGCGCCCTGCTGCTCGATGGCCGTCTCGGTGAAGTCGATCGCGGTGTCGGTGAACTCCTGAAGCATCGAGTCGGCGCTCTCGCCGTCGGAGAGGCCGTAGTGGCGGTTGATCGCCTCCACGATCTGCTCGCGGACCGCCAGGGCCATCTCGATGTCGCGGTTGAGGATGAACCGCAGCTTCTCCTGCGCGTCCATGTCGGTGGGATCGCAGGTGGCAATGCGAAGCGAACCCCCCGACTCCGAAAGCGGGAAGATCGTGTTTTCACGGGCGACGCTCTCGGGCAGTAGGTCGATCACCTCCTCAGTCACCGCGATGTCGGCGAGGTTGACGAACTTGAGGCGGTGGGCCTTGGCAAGGGCCTTCATCACCTTCTCGCCGGGGGCATAGCCGAGACGAACAACCTCGTCGTGCACCTGCTTGCCCGACGTGCCGGCGATCCGCACGGCTTCCGCAAGCTGCTCGGCGGAGACGATGCCTTCGGCGACGAGAATCTGAGAAAACGCGTTGGCCATGCGGTGGGGCAGAGGGTGAGAGATGAAGAGGCTGGGATTCGGCAGGGCGGTCAGGTGGCGGGCTGATCGAGAAACGTGTCGGAATGCTCGTAGCCGGGTGCGCAGGTGCAGAGAAACACGAGCTCACCCGGGCCCGTATTGCGGATGGTGTGTCGAACACCGGGCGGGATCGCGATCGCGTCGCCGGGACGGACCGGTCGCGTCTCGTCGGCAAGCGTCATGTCGGCCGCGCCTGAGAGGATGTAATAGATCTCCTCGGTCACGGCGTGGTGGTGGGGCACCGTCGCGCATCCCGCGGCGAGCCGTGCCTCGGCCAGGCTCTGCTGGCGGATCGAGGAGTTGCGGTGGGCGAGCAACTCGCGAATCGTGGAGCCGTCGACCGTGGTGAAGGGCACCGCATCTTGTTGGTTGACGACATCCATCGACATAGCTGCAATATTCGCCTCCCCGAAAAAATCACGCGGCCGACAATGAGGGCTTTGAAAGACTGCCCCACGGGCAACTCCTTTTCCTAAGATACCAAACGGGGCCGGAACGGAAACGTGTCGCCATCCGACCGCGCTCCCCGCCGACCACACGGTCGCGGCCCGGATACCCGTCGCTTGCGATCCGGGCTTTTTGTAGGCACCTCACGCCACGCCTCCCGTCAGGAAGCCCCAAGCGCGAGCGCGGGGAATCCGCCCGCCGCTCCGACACGTTCCCCGCCACCAACACGGTCGCGGCCCGGATACCCGTCGCTTGCGATCCGGGCTTTTTGTTCCGTCAGGAAGCCCCACTCATACGGGCTTTCAAGGACCGCCCCACTGGCAATACCCTTGCCTGAGATTCCAAACGGCGCTGAAACCGAAACGTGTCTCCACCCAACCGAGCCCCTCCAAACCACGACTCAGACCACGACTCCGGCTCCGGCTGGCGCGTCTGGCTGATGATCGGCGCGCTGGGGTTCGGCGGGCCGGCAGGGCAGGTGGCCCTGCTGCACCGAGAGCTCGTGGAGCGACGGCGCTGGCTCGGAGAGGAGGAGTTTCTCGCGGCCATGCGGCTGTGCATGCTGCTGCCGGGGCCCGAGGCGCAGCAGCTCGCGACCTACGCGGGCTGGCGACGGGGCGGTCTCTCCGGCGGCCTGATCGCGGGCACGCTCTTCGTGCTGCCGGGAGCGGCCCTCGTGACGGTGCTGGCCTGGGCGCACGCGGCGGGGGAGTCGGTGCCGCTGGTGAGGGCCGCTTTCGCGGGCATGCGGCCGGCCGTCGTAGCGCTTGTGGCCCTCGCGGCCTGGAGGATCGGACGCAAGTCGCTCACCTCGCCCCTGACGCTGGCGATCGCGGCGCTGGCGCTGGCGGCGCTGGCCGCGGGAGCGCCCTTCCCGCTCGTCGTGGCCGTGGCGGGTGTGATCGGGGCCGCCTTACCAGTCGTTGGCGTCGCGACGAGCGGCAGCGCTGCGGCGGCATGCGCGATGCCAGCCGGCACCGGCGACACGTGGTGCGGAAAGGCCGGTGTTCGTCAGGCGGTCACGGTGGCGGCCACGGCGGTCACTGTGTGGGGCGTTGCCTATGCCGTGGTGTGGCTGGCCCATGCGGCTGGCGGCCGCGGCAGCGAAATCGCCACGCTGTTCACCGAGACCACGCTCATGTCGCTGGGCGGAGCCTATACGGTTGTGCCCTGGGCGCTTGACGAATCGGTGGCCCGCGGCTGGCTGGAGCCTGACGAGCGATTCGACGCGCTGGCGATGGGCGAGGCAACGCCGGGGCCGCTGATCCTCGTGGTGACGTTCATCGGGTTTCTCGCCGGCTGGCGGACGGGACCGGGCCAGTCGCTCGGCGCTGGGCTGGAGGGAGCGCTCGTGGCGACGCTTTTCGCATTCATCCCGTCGTTTGCGATGGTGCTGCCGCTGGCGCCGTTTGTGTCGCGCATCCGCGCCGGCTCGCGGCTGGGCCTGGCGATGACGGCGATCGGTGCGGTCGTCGTGGCGGCGATTCTCCTCCTCGGGTTCGGGCTCGCGCAGGCCGCATGGCTACCCGGGGGCGTGCCCGCGGCGTTGCCAATCATCGTGACGATCGTGAGCGGGATCGCGATTGCCCGCGGGTGGGCCTCGACGCCGCTCGTGGTGCTCGCGGCCGCCGCGGTCGGCATCGTCGCACATGTGCTCGTGCTCGGCGTGTCGTGAACGCGGCGGTCGCTGGGTGAACGCCACCCGGATACCCATCGCTTGCGCTCCGGGCTTTTTGTTAGCACATCACGCCACGCCACCCGTCAGGAAGCCCCAAGCGCGAGCGCGGGGAATCTGCCCGCCACACCGATACGCTCGCTACGCCATCCGGTAGAGATACAGCACGGCCGGTGGGATCGGGCGGCACTCCCACGCCTCCGCATCGGGAAGCGCCGTCGCGTCGAACGCGGTGTCGGCCTCGACTACGACGGTGCTGCGGGGCGGAGCGGCGAGCCGCAGCGCGTCGATGAGCCCGAGTAACTCGGCTCGGCGTTCGTTGCCTGCGGCGAAAAACGCCCACGGCGGCGAGACGAACACGATCCAGTGCATCTCACGCGGCAACTCCGGCATCCGCCGGCCCCAAAGGAGCACGTCGCCCGACCGCACCTCGCAGTGTTCCTCGACGGCCAGCCCCTTCGCCGAGAGACGCAGGACGTCAGCCGTGGGAAAGTGCCGCTCCACGAAGACCGCACGGGTGGCGCCGCGGCTGAGGGCCTCGAAGCCCAACGCACCGGTGCCGGCGAACAGGTCGATCGCGAGAGCCCCGCGGACGTCGACTCCCAGCAGATCGAAGAGCGACTCGCGAACGCGGTCTTTCATGGGCCTCGTCCGGCCATCGGGCTGGTGCGCGAGCCGCCGGTGGCGGAGTTCACCGCCGATGATCCGCGGGGCGCTGGCGGCGTCTTCGGGAGGAGTGCGCAGGCCGCCGGCGGGCGACTGGGGGCGGTCACGGCGGCGTGGGGGGCGGGGCATGGGCGGGTTTCCGGCGGGCTCGTGTGGGATGCTATGGTACCCGGAAACAGGAGGCATCAATCGCATGGAAGCAATCCGATACGTGATGGCGGCGGCCGTGGCGGCGGCGGTGTGCGGAGTGGGCGGCGTGGCGGCAGCCGATCCGGCCAAGCCCGATGCGGCAGCGGCGAAGGCTGAGTTCGACGCGGCCAGCAACGAGATGAAAGACCTGGTCGCCGAACTCACCGTGCTCCAGGCCCAATACCATCAGCCGAAAGCCGATAAGGCCGTGGTCGAGGCAAGGTTTAAGGAGTCGGCGACGAAGGCCCAGGCCGCGAGCGAGCGGCTCGAGGCGGCTGCGATGACACTCGCGATCGCCGACCCTGACAACGTCGAGGCGCGGCAGATCAGTGGAGCGGCCGTGGCGGCAGCCGTGCGGGCCGACGCCCCCGAGATCGCGCTCGACAAGGCAACGAAGCTCGATGCGGCCGGCGTCGCGGATGGCGACACATTCGGGGCCGCCGCCGCCGCTGCGCTCGCGCTCTCGCGGCTCGATGAGGCGGCCGCATGGGCGGCGAAGGCCACAGCTGCCGGGGCACGGAAAGATCGGCTGGTGGAACTCGAAGAAGCCATCGAACGGGAGCGGCCCAAGGCCGAGGCCGAGATGGCGAAGCGGAAGGCGGAGGCAGAGGCCGACGACCTGCCCCGCGTGAAGATCTCAACGAGCGTCGGCGACATCGTCGTTGAACTGTTTGAGAACGAGGCCCCCAACACCGTGGCCAACTTCGTGAGCCTTGTCGAGAAGAAGTTTTACGACGGCACGCCGTTCCACCGCGTGATCGCGGGCTTCATGGCCCAGGGGGGTGACCCGACCGGTACCGGCGGGGGCGGACCGGGCTTCACCATCGCCTGCGAGGTCGACGCCCCCGGTGCCCGCAAACACTTCCGCGGCACGCTGTCGATGGCCCACGCCGGACCCGACACGGGCGGATCGCAGTTTTTCCTGACCTTCCGGCCGACGGAGCATCTCGACGGCAAACATACGGTGTTTGGCCGGGTGATCGAGGGCTTCGACGTGCTTCCGAAGATCATGCGGACCACCGACGAACAGGGGCGGACGGTCGCGGGCGTGCCGCCGGATAGAATCGTCAAAGCGGAGGTGCTGCGGAAGCGGGACCATCCGTATATTCCCACGACGCAGTCGGACACGCGGGCGCGGGCGCCCCAGTGACCGCGAGCGTTGCCACGGAGGCCACGATGACGCCAGTCTTTTCGATGAGAACCCTTGCGGCAGTGCTCGTCGCGATGGTCACGATCGTGGCCGCCGGACCCCGAACCCACGGAGCCCCACCGATGCCCACCGAGTTTCCTCAGGAAGACAATACCCCTGCGGTCAACCCCGCCCTCGCCGGACGCGTGGCGGACGACGACATCCCGAAGACCGAGGCCGAGTGGCGGAAACGGCTGACACCACTGCAGTATGAGATCACCCGCAAGAAGTCGACCGAGCGGGCTTTCACGGGCAAGTACACCGACACCGAGACGGCCGGCACCTACCGCTGCGTCTGCTGTGGCGAACCGCTCTTCGCCTCCGGCGAGAAGTTTCACAGCGGCTGTGGCTGGCCGAGTTTCGTCGCGCCGATTGACGGCGTGAAGGGAAAGGCGGTCGCGGAGCACGACGACCGCACGCAATTCATGGTGCGCACGGAGGTGACGTGCCGTCGCTGCGGCGCTCACCTCGGCCATGTGTTTGAGGACGGCCCAGCGCCGACGGGCCTGCGGTATTGCATCAACTCCGGCGCCATCACGCTCGACGAGAAGAAACCGGCCGGGAAGTAGGCACCCGCGGTATGGGCGGCATGAGGGATGAATGGCGACGATTTCGACAGCGACGGCTCGCGCCGCTGGTGCGCCGTTTTTTTCCGGTGCGGCCGGCGGCCACGCCCGTGGTCCCCGCCGCCTTTTCCGATGAGACGGCCGCCATTGATCCTCTGCTCATCGCGCTCGTGCGGTCGGAACTGCGGCGGCGGGCGGCCTTCGGCGTGCCGGCGGCGGATCGCGACGCACTCCGTCGCATGTCAGCATCCTCCGGCGCCGAGCCGAGGATGATCGATCAGTTTGTGACTGCGATGCTCGGCATGCCCGATCCCGCCCGGCGGGGCGACTCCGCCTGACGCCGGCTGCTCCGCCAGTGCACGCCGCCATGCGCATCCTTGCCGACATCCGCTCGCTCCAAGATCCGCGGGATTCGTGTCGTGGCATCCGCTCCCACGCCGCCTGCCTGCTTCGCGCGGTGCGCAGCGGGGCCGGCGACGTCGAGATCATTGGTCTCACCGACCCGCGGCTCGGACAGCTGGCTGCGGCGGACGCGGCCCTCTGTGACACGACGCGGGGAGCGTTTGTCAACGACGACTCAAGCACACCCAGCGTGTTTTTGCAGCTCTCACCGCTGACGCACGACACGCTGCTGCCGGCCCGACTCCTCGACCGCTGCAACGTGCTGCCGGCTACCGTCATCCACGAGTTTATCTTCGACGACTTCCCCGACGCGACCGCGCGGCGGGCCTGCGCCGCGGCCCTCGTGTGGCTGGCGGCTTACCGTGTCTTTTTCCCGATCTCCGAGCCGGCCGCCGCTGACCTCGAGCAGCGTCTCGGCATCTCGCGAAGACGCATGACCCTCACGGGCGCGTCGAGCGGCGACCCAGTGCAGGATGGTGCGGTGGGCTTACGATTCAGCACCGCGCTTCGCCAGCACTTCGACGCCTTTGTTCAACGCGCGGGCCAGCGCCGCCGGCCAACTCTCGCGATCGCCTCGCCGTTTCCACCCGATCGCTCGGGCGTCGCCGACTACACGCTGCGGTGCGTCGAGGCCCTCGGTCGCCACGCCGACATCGACATCTACACCGAGCAGCCCGCTCCCGTGCCATCGGAGAGCGTCCGCTGCACGTATCCCCTGTCGGCCGCCGCGTGGCTACGGCCGGATTACGACGCCACGATCGCTGTGCTTGGCAACTCGCCGTTTCATCGCCGGATCGTGGACCTCCACGGGCGGTTCGGCGGCCCGTGCATCATTCACGACGGGCGGCTGATCGACTTTTATGTCTGGCGCGACGGCATCGGCGGCGGCCGCGCGGTGGCAGCGCGCGAACTCCGCCGCGTGGTGACCGAGGCCGAGGTTCGCGGCTGGCTGGCCGATCCCGACACGCTGCCCACGCCGTTTCTCAGCGGGGTCCTGGCCAACGCGCATCCGGCGATCGTGCACAGCCGGCCACTCGCGAGGCTCATCGCATCGACGCCCGGCGTGCGCGTCGAGCCGCTGCCGTTTTGCGTCTACCGCCAGCTGGCCGACGATCAGCTCGCTGCCGACGCCCGCCGCGCGGCCCGTCACGGCCTTGGTGTTGCCGACGACGCGGTGTTGATCGTCAGCTTCGGCTGGGTGATCCCTTCGAAGGCGTCTGAGACGGTCATCGATGCAATGTCGATCCTGCGCCGCCGCGGCGTGCCGGTGCACCTGCGGTTTGTTGGTCACCCGGGCGACTCGGTGGAGCGGCTGACTGCCCGAGCGGGTGGTCCCGAGGCCGTATCGTTTACCCGCGACTGGGTCGATGAGGATGATTACCGCCGCCATCTCCAGGCGGCCGACTACGGGATCCAGTTGCGGACGGTGCGGTCGGGCGCGATTTCCGGCGGCCTCATGGATTGCATCGCGGCCGGTCTGCCCACGGTCGCCAACGCCGATCTGGCCGACGCGGTTGACGCCCCGGCCTACGTGCTGCGGGTGGCCGACGCGTTGGATCCCGACGAGATTGCCGCGCGGCTGGCGGCCGCAGTTGCGGCCGCGGCCCACGCCACCCGTCACGACGCTGCCCGGCTCAGTTACGCTACGGCACATTCATTCGACGCCTACGCGACGCGGCTCCTCGCAGTGCTCGGGCTCACCGGGCCACGCATCGCGTGACCGCCGGAGCCAAGAAGCCCGGAGCGCGAGCGATGGGTAAACGGGTGGCGGCGCGGTGGCGGCGCGGAACGGGTTGGGGTGGGGGCCGTATTCCCCGCGCTCGCGCTTGGGGCTTCCTGTCGGGAGGCCGCGCCGACGCGGGAGACGAGGCGCCCGATGTCCTCAAGAAGCCCGGAGCGCGAGCGATGGGTGCGCGGCGGAAGAGCGCCCCAGGGAAGTGGCCCGCTCAGGCGTGGCCGAGCAGCCAGGCGATCAACCCCTTCTGCACGTGCATGCGGTTGGCAGCCTGCGTGACCACCACGCTCTGCGGGCCGTCGATCACCTCGTCGGTGACCTCCTCGCCGCGGCGGGCCGGGAGGCAGTGCATGAACATCGCATCCGGGCAATGCGCCATGAGCGCGGCGTTGACCTGATAGGGCGTGAAGGCGGCGACCCGCTCCCGCCGCTCCGCCTCCTGGCCCATGCTCGCCCAGACGTCGGTGTAGACGACGGCGGCACCCTGCACCGCGGCCACCGGATCGGACGTCTGGAAAATGTCGGCGTGGGGAAGGATCGCCTTGAGGTGCGATCGGAACGCCTCGTCGAACTGGTAGCGCTGCGGCGCGGCGAGCACGAACCGCATCCCCAGCAGCCCACACACGACCGCGAGCGATCGCGCCACGTTGTTGCCGTCGCCCACGAACGCGAGCGTCAGGCCGGTCACCCTGCCGATCGCCTGCCGGACCGTGTAGATGTCGGCCAGCGCCTGGCAGGGATGCGACTCGTCGGACAGCCCGTTGATCACCGGCACGCTCGCCACACCGGCCATTTGCACGATCGTGTCGTGGGCCTTCGAGCGACAGACGATCGCGTCGACGTATTCGCTGAGCACGCGGCCAAAGTCGGCGATGCTCTCCCGCGATGAGGCGAAGCCGGTGTCGGCGCCCAGGAACAGGCTCGAGCCGCCGAGGTGGGTCATCGCGGCCTGGAAGCTCACCCGGGTGCGAAGGCTCTGTTTCTCGAAGACGAGGGCCAGCACGCGGCCCGGCAGAAGCGCATCGCGGCGGCCCGCGACAAATTTCTCCTGCAGGTCGCGCGAGATCGCAAACACGGCCTCGATTTCGGCCGCACTCAGGTCTTCGGGAACGATGAGATGCCGGAGCATGGGATGGTTTTCAGGTGGCCGTGTGAGACGCCACTTCGAGGATCGCATCGGCCAGCCGGTCGCAGCCGTCCTCGACGTCGGCCGGGGAGATCGTCATCGCTGGCAGGAGCCGGATGACCCGGCCCTGTGTGGAGTTGACGAGCAGATTGCGGTCGAGGCACGCCTGCACGACGGCGGCGCAGTCGATCGAGAGCTCGACACCGATCATCATGCCGATCACGCGGACGGCGCGGACGGCATCGCACCTGTCCTGCAGCGCCTCGAGTCGCGTGCGGAACGCCGCGGCTGCCCGATCGACATGCCCCAGGAGCCCCTGCTCCTCGATCGTGCGGATCGTCGCGATGCCCGCGGCCGCAGCGATCGGATTGCCACCGAACGTGGAGGCATGCATCCCCGGACGGAGGTGCTTGGCAAGCTCTCCTGTGGTGAGCATCGCGCCGCCGGCGATCCCGGCGCAGAGGCTCTTGGCGAGCGTCATCACGTCGGGTACGACGCCGAAGTGCTGGTAGCCGAACCACTTTCCGGTCCGACCGCAGCCACACTGCACCTCGTCGAACACGAGCAGCAAGTCGCGTTCGTCGGCGATCTTCCGCAAGCCCTGGAGGAAGCCCGGCGGCGCGGGAACGATGCCCCCCTCGCCGAGGATCGGCTCGACGAGGATGCCGCCGGTGCGGTCATCGACGAGTTTTTCGACGGCGGCGAGGTCGCCGTGCGGGGCATACTGGAAGCCGGCGAGCATGGGCCCAAGGCCCTCGTGGTATTTCGGCTGCGCGGTCGCCGTCACGCTCCCCATGGTGCGGCCGTGGAAGCCACCCTGAAACGTGATGATCTTGTATTTCTCACCGTTGGTGCGAAGGCGGACCAGTTTGATCGCCGCCTCGTTGGCCTCGGTGCCGGAGTTGCAGAAGAAGGCCTGCCCGCCGAACGACCGCTCCGAGAGCAGGTGCGCCCATTCGCCCTGGGTCTCCGTGTACCACGTGTTGGGCACGTGGATCAGCTTCGCGACCTGCTCCTGCACCGCGCGGACCACCGGCTCGGGGCAGTGGCCCAGAAGGTTGCAGCCCCAGCCCGGAAACAGGTCGAGGTATTCCCGGCCCTCGGCGTCCCACACTCGCGAGCCCTCGCCCTTCACGAGGCACACCGGGAACCGCCTGTAGTTGGGCACGACGTAGCGGTCGAACGTGTCGATCACGCGCTGTGTCGCGTCGCCGACTGCAGAGTCGATCGTGGCCATTGAAGACTCCCATCTAAAAAAGGAGGGAAGAGGGGCGGGGAACCGTGTGCTACCGTTTGCCGGCCGCAGCGGCCGTGGACTTGGGCTTGGGCGATGACAGCGACTCGTCACGGACGAGCTCAGTGCCGACGCCGCTGGTCGTGTAAATCTCGAGGAGGAGCGAGTGCCGCAGGCGGCCGTCGATGATGTGGATCTTCTTGACGCCCTCTTCCAGCGTCTGGAGGCAGCCCTCGATCTTGGGGATCATGCCGGCCGCTATCGTGCCGTCGGCGATCAGTCGACGAGCTTCGGCGGCGGTGAGGTGCGGGATCAGGCTCTCGAAATCGGCGACGTCGCGGAGCACGCCCGGGATGTCGGAGAGCACGACGAGCTTTTCGGCCCCGATGCCGGCGGCCACGGCCGTCGCTGCGGTGTCGGCGTTGACGTTGAGCTTCTCGCCATCGGGCCCCATGGCCATCGAGGGAATCACCGGCACTTGGCCGGCGTACATGAGGTTGTCAATCGTGAGCCGGTCGACACGGTTGACCTCGCCGACATGGCCGAGGTCGACCGACTGCCCGTCGGGGCCGTCGAGCGTGAGCCGCTCACCGAACAGGACGTTGGTCGAGAGAAAGTTGAGCGACATCGCCCGGCCGCCGAACTCCTCGAGCTTGGCGACCAGGTCGTGGTTGAGTTCGGTGGCGAGCACCTTCTCCACGATGGCGAGTGTGGCGTCGTCTGTGTAGCGGCGACCCTGCACCCACTTCGGCTCGATGCCGGCCTCGTCCATCGCCCGGCTGATGGCCTTGCCGCCACCGTGGACAACCACGATCCGCATGCCGAGCGTCGACAAAAACACGATGTCGAGCAGCAGGTGGCGGAGGGAGTCGGGATGTTCAAGGACGCTGCCGCCGAGCTTGATGACGGTGGTCGTGTCGCGGAACTTGCGAATCCAGCCAAGCGCTTCGATGAGCGTGTCGGCCTTCTGGATCGCCTTCTGCTGGGCCTTGGTTACGGACGGAGTGGAGGGCACGTCGCGAACGGTCCTTCGTGAGGCAGGAACCAAACAAGAGATTCTAACACCCGTTGGGGAGTTGAATACGGATGAAAAAGCGGCGGGAACGAGGCCACGCCCGGCTTGGCCAAGAAGCCCGGAGCGCGAGCGCTGGGAATACGGGTGGTGGGCGTTGGCGTGGTGTGGAACGGGTTGGGGTGGAGGGCGTATTCCCCGCGCTCGCGCTTGGGGCTTCCTGTCGGGAGGCGTGCACTAAAACACCATCATGAACTGCGTCTGGATCGCGGTGCCCGTGTAGCCGGCGCGGTAGGGATAAAGGATGTTCTGCGCCGGATTGCGATTCATGTGAAGGGCCTCGATCGTAAACCGGCCCTGCCGCGACTGGTTCACATACCAGTTGAAACCGCCGCCATATTCCTGGCCGGTGCCGTAGGGACCGGTCAATGCGCTTGAGCGGGCGTAGACCTCGTAGGTCCGCGGCACGAAGCACCACGACACATACCCCAGCCCACCGTGGTCGTAGATGCTTGACCGTTCGAACGTGCCGGAGCCGACGAACCCGTCGAGCAGCCGGAAGTAATACTCGAAGTTCACCGCCCACCCCTCGTACTTCCAGCCCGCATCGACGGTGGCAAGTTGGAACTCGTATTGCCTGAGTTGGCTGTCAGGCCCGAGCGCGTTGGGGAGTGCCAGCGGCGTGCCGTCGGAAAGCCGCACGATCGTGTCTTCCGGATTGAGGCCCGCGAAGATGATCGCCTGCGTCTTCGCGTAGGTGCCGCTCATGCCGACGCGGATCGCCGGATCTTCGTGCCCCTCCATGTCGGAGTAGCCAAGGCCGAACGGGCCGAGCGGCTCCCACCAGGTGTTGCCGGCCCACGCCATCGACGTGCCGCGACGAAGCACGCCCGCCTGGCCGCCGTCGATCGCGTTCCAGACGCCTGCCTGGTAGTTCACGGAGCTGTCGAAGAGCGAACCGATCGCGAAGACGCCGGGGCTGTAGCCCGGGCGGAAGAAGGTGTTGGTCATGCTGCGATCGACGCCGACCGTCCACGGCTGCCCATCGACCCACTCCCGCGAACTCGGCACGATCGTCACGCCGCCGGCGAGCGTGGCCGCCTCGCTGAACTTCCAGCCCATCACGCCCAGCGGCACGAAGGCCGACCGCACGCCCATGTCAGACGTGCCGAAAAGCGCCACACGATAGACGAGTCGCTCGTCGACCACATGCCCCGAGAAGGAAAGCAGCACGCGGTTGAGGTTGAACGTGTTGATGTTGTTGATCGGCAGGGTGGTGCCGGCGGAGTTGGTCCACGAGGTGGCAGATCGGGCGAACTCGAGCCAGCGCAACTGCATGAACCCGCTCATCGCCACGGAGAGCGGAAAGCCCTTGGTTGACTGATAGAGGAGCAGTCCTTGGGGCGGCGCGATGTCGGTGGCCGGAATGTATTTGGGCCTTGGAATCCCGGCGAGCCGAGCTTCGACGGCCTCATCGACGAGCTCGCGGATGCGGGCTTCTTGCGCCGGATCCTCGTGGGTCAGCGCCTCCTCCAGATACTGGGCCTGCTCGACGTCGTCTTCCGGGGGCGGGCCCACCTCGTCGGCGCGCGACGGTGCGGTCGCCACCAGGAGCAGGCAGGCGAGCGAAAACCCGGCGGAGAGGAACGAAGTGCGCATAGTAAACCGTCATCAAAATCGGGTCCGGATGTGCCGGTTGTGCAGGTTTTTTGGAATAGGGAAGATAGGGGGCTTGGCCGCGTGAGCGGCCCGGCTGGCCCGCCTCTGGGAAACTGCTTGACCCGCCCCCGAATACGGCTATCTTGCATTTGTTTTCCGAATGATGCATGGCGGCATCATTCGTTTTTTTCATCAAGGATGGGGCGGATTTGCATTTCAGGGCCGCTTTTTGCGGACTCTGGTGAACCTGAAGTCTCTAAAAATCTTCTGCGACATCATTTCGCGGCGCAGCTTCTCGAAGGCGGCGACGGACAACGGTATTTCGCAGTCTGGGGCCAGCCAACTCGTCGGCCAACTCGAACACCAGCTCGGCGTGCAACTGATCGAGCGTTCGAAGCGGCCGCTCGTGCCCACCCGTGAGGGGCAGGCTTTCTACGACGGCTGCCGGAAGATCATCGCCAGTTACGACGCGCTCGAAGATGCGGTTCGCACGCTCCATGACGAGGTCGCCGGCCGCGTCCGCGTGGCGGCGATCTATTCCGTCGGCCTGCATCATATGAGCCGCTACGTGCAGGATTTTATGAGCCGTCATCCGAAGGCGAACGTGCGGCTTGAATACCTCCATCCCGACCGCGTGCTCGAATCGGTCGAGCAGGGCCAGGCCGACGTCGGCATCGTGAGTTATCCGCGGAGCAGCCGTTCCATCGAGGCGGAGCCCTGGCGGGAAGAGACGATCGTGCTCGCCTGTGCGCCGACCAACTCCTTTGCGGGCCGGGTGCAGATGTCGCTGAACGAACTCCACGGCCAGCGGATGGTCGGCTTCGACAGCGACCTCGTCATCCGGCACGAACTCGACCGGGCCATTGCCGCCCACAACGCTGAGCCGAATGTGGTCATGGAGTTTGACAACATCGAGACGATCAAACGGGCCGTCGAAATCGACGCAGGCGTGGCCCTGCTGCCCGAGCCGACCGTCGGCCGCGAACTCGCCGCTGGCACGCTCTGCATGGTGCGGCTGGTGGGCGAGGAACTCATCCGGCCACTCGGCATCATCCGCGCCCGCGGGACGCCGCTCGCACCCACCGTGGAGCGATTCATCGAACTGCTCCGCGGCCACGCCCACGACGTCGATGCGGCCCCCAACGTGGCGCACGCGTGATCATCCCGGCATCCCTCGCACACCGATCCGTTTCTGTTTCCCCATCGCAGCAAGCACGAGCATCGCAATGAAGCGTCTCCCCGGTCTCCCCGCCAAGCAGGGCCTCTACGATCCTGCCAACGAACACGACGCCTGCGGCGTGGGCTTTGTGGTCAACATGCACGGTGTGCCGAGCCACGAGATCATCCGGAAGGGGCTCGAGGTGCTGGAAAACCTCACGCACCGGGGGGCTTGCGGCTGCGATCCGCTCACCGGCGACGGTGCCGGCATCCTCATGCAACTGCCGCAGGAGTTCTTCGCCGCCGCAGCCTTGCAGGCGGGCATCACGCTGCCTCCGGCTGGCGACTGGGCCGTCGGCAACTTCTTCCTGCCGCCCTCGGACGGGGATCGGGAGGCCGCCGAGACCTTCTTCGAAAAGGTCTGCCGCGAAGAGGGCCTCGAGTTCCTCGGCTGGCGGTCGGTGCCCACCGATAACCGCTCGATCGGCGGCACGGCCCGCGAGGTGGAGCCGGTCGTGCAGCAGGCGTTCATCGCTCGCGGTAAAAAGGTCTCCCGCGACCACTTCGAGTGGAAGCTGTTCGTGGCGCGGAAGCGGTTTGGCATCGAGATCGGTGTGCTCGGGCTTTCCGAGCAGGCCTTCTGCTACGTCTGCTCGCTGTCGTCCAAGACGCTCGTCTACAAGGGGCTCCTGCTCGCCAACCAGGTGGGCAAGTATTACCCCGAACTCCGCGACCCGCGGATGAAAAGCGGGCTGGCGTTGGTGCACCAGCGGTATAGCACCAACACGTTTCCGACCTGGGATCTGGCGCATCCGTTCCGCTACATCGCCCACAACGGCGAGATCAACACCGTCCGCGGCAACATCAACTGGATGCACGCCCGGGAGAGCATGCTCGCCCATCCGGTCTTCGGACCTGACCTCGACAAGATCAAGCCGGTGGTCCGCGAGGGAGGCAGCGACTCGGCCACGTTCGACAACGTGCTCGAACTGCTCGTGCTGGCAGGCCGGTCGGTCGAGGAGGCCGTGAGCATGCTGATCCCGGAGCCGTGGAGCGGACACGAGAGCATACCCGACGACCTCAAGGCCTACTACGAATATCAGGCCTGTCTGACGGAGCCGTGGGACGGACCGGCAGCGCTGGCCTTCACCGACGGCGTACGGATCGGCGCCACGCTCGATCGCAATGGCCTCAGGCCGGGCCGCTGGTGGCAGATGAAAGACGGGCTCGTCGTGATGGCGAGCGAGGCGGGCGTGTTGCAACTGCCGGCCGGCGAGGTCGTCCGCAAGGGGCGGCTGCGGCCCGGGCGAATGTTCTTGGTCGACACCAAGGAAGGTCGGGTCGTCGAGGACGACGAGATCAAACGGCGGCTTGCGACCGCCAAGCCCTGGCGGGAGTGGATCGCTTCCAACCAGGTGCGTCTCGACTCCCTGCCCGATCCGGCCGGCGTGGCGGAGTTTACGAAGAACCGCGCCGTCGAAGCTTCGGAGACGCTCGTGAGCGGCAAGGCCGACAGCCATGCGCACGCCGTCGACCCGTGGCGGTCGGCCGGCGTGGCGGGCGAGCACTCGAGCCTGCTCGAACTCCAACGGGCGTTCGGCTTCACGCTCGAGGACCTGAAGGTGATCCTCGGGCCGATGGCGACCGACGGTGCCGAGCCGATCGGCTCGATGGGCAACGACACGCCGCTGGCCGTGCTCTCTGACAGGCCTCAGCTCCTCTCCAACTACTTCAAGCAGCTCTTCGCGCAGGTCACCAACCCACCGCTCGATGCGATCCGCGAGGAGATCATCACGTCGATGATCACCACGATCGGCAGTGAGGGAAATCTGCTCGACGCGACCCCCGACCAATGCCGGCTCCTGCGGCTTGAGACGCCGGTGATCACCAACGCCGAGTGTGCCCGCATCAAGGCGCTCGGCTCGGCCGGCTCAGCGGCCCAGCCGGGGCTCGTGGCAAAAACGATCTCGCTGCTCTATCCGGCTACCGGCGGTGCGGCGGGTATGCGGGAGCGGCTCGACGCGATCCGTGCCGAGGCTTCGACGGCCGTGCGGGCGGGGGCGACGATCCTCGTCCTCTCCGACCGGGGCGTGTGCCGCGACATGGCGGCCGTGCCGGCGCTGCTCGCCACCGGTGGCGTGCACCACCACCTCGTTCGCGAGGGTTCGCGGACCCGCTGCGGGTTGGTCGTGGAGACGGGTGAGGCCCGCGAAGTGCAGCAGTTTGCGTTGCTCACCGGCTACGGCGCCGGCGCGGTGAACCCGTACCTCGCCTTCGCCACCATCGACCAAATGCAGGCCGAACAGATGGTCGCGGCCGACCACCCGCGTGAGAAGCTGCACAAGAACTTCGTCAAGGCGGCGACGAAGGGCCTGCTCAAGGTGATGAGCAAGATGGGCATCTCGACGCAGCAGAGCTACCGCGGCGCCCAGATCTTCGAGGCGGTCGGTCTTGATCATCTGCTGATCGACGAGTTTTTCACGCGGACCCCCAGCCGCATCGGCGGCATCGGGCTGGAGGGCGTGGCGGCGGAGGCGCTCAAGCGGCATGAGCACGCCTGGCCGCAGACCAATGTTCCAAACACGCTCGAACTCGACGTCGGCGGCCGCTACGCCTGGCGGCGCAAGGGCGAGGCTCACATGCTCGCGCCCGACGTAGTCGCATCGCTGCAACGGTCGACGCAGATCAACAGCCGCGAGGAGTTTCGGAAGTATCAGCGGCTCATCGACGAGCAGCAGACGAAGCTCCTCACGCTCCGCGGTCTGCTCGATTTCAAGTGGGCCGCCGACGATCCCGCCTCCGCTGGGCCGATCCCGCTCGACGAGGTGGAGCCGGCCAAGGAGATCGTGAAGCGATTCGCCACCGGCGCTATGTCGTATGGGTCGATCTCGAAGGAAGCCCACGAGACGCTCGCCATCGCCATGAACCGGCTCGGCGGCCGCTCCAACACCGGCGAAGGTGGT
Source organism: Planctomicrobium piriforme (assembly GCA_945869735.1). GTDB lineage: Bacteria > Planctomycetota > Planctomycetia > Pirellulales > UBA1268 > QWPN01. The sequence goes on along the minus strand of CAMBPQ010000026.1, from coordinate 10,940 downwards.
GAAGACCCGCTCCGCTACCAGCTCGAGGCCAACGGCGACAGCAAGAACTCGTCGATCAAGCAGGTGGCCAGCGGCCGGTTTGGCGTCACGAGCCTGTACCTCGTCAACGCCAAGGAACTGCAGATCAAGATGGCGCAGGGGGCAAAGCCCGGCGAGGGCGGCCAACTCCCCGGCCACAAGGTCGACCGAGAGATCGCTCGGATTCGCCACAGCACGCCGGGGGTGGGCCTGATCTCACCGCCGCCGCATCACGACATCTATTCGATCGAGGACCTCGCCCAACTGATCCACGACCTCAAAAATGCCAATCACCACGCCCGCGTCAGCGTGAAGCTGGTGGCGGAGGTGGGCGTGGGCACGGTGGCGGCGGGTGTGTCGAAGGGCAAGGCCGACGTGGTCTTGATCTCGGGGCATGACGGCGGCACTGGCGCGAGCCCGCAGACCTCGATCATGCACTGCGGGCTCCCGTGGGAGCTCGGCCTCGCCGAGGCCCATCAGGTGCTCGTGATGAACGACCTGCGGAGCCGGATCGTCGTGCAGACCGACGGCATGATCCGCACGGCCAAGGACGTGGCCATCGCCACGCTGCTCGGCGCCGAGGAATACGGCATCGCGACGGCGTCGCTCGTGGTGATCGGCTGCATCATGATGCGGAAGTGCCACCTCAACACCTGCCCGGTGGGTGTCGCCACGCAGGATCCGGAACTTCGCAAGAGGTTTACCGGCCAGCCGGAGCACGTGGTCAACTTCTTCTTCATGCTCGCGGAGGAGATCCGCGAGCTGATGGCGAAGCTCGGCTTCCGCACGATCGCGGAGATGGTGGGCCGGGTCGACCGGCTCGACACGCGGGCCGCGATCGCGCACTGGAAGGCGAAGGGGCTCGACTTCTCGACAATCCTCTATAAGCCGGAGGTGCCGGCCCACGTGAAGACCTCCTGCCAACAGTCGCAGGACCACGGGATCGCCGAGTCGCTCGACATGACCACGCTCCTCGACCTCTGCAAGCCGGCTCTCGAACGGAAGGAGCCGGTAAAAATCGATCTGCCGATCAGAAACATCAACCGCACCGTGGGCACGATCCTGTCGAGCGAGGTGACGCGGCGGCACGGTGCGGGCGGCCTGCCCGACGGCACGATCCAGATCACCTTCACCGGCACGGCCGGCCAGAGCGTGATGGCCTTCGGCGTGCCGGGCGTGCAGGTGAAGGTGGAGGGCGACGTCAACGACTACTGCGGCAAGGGGCTCTCCGGCGGCCGCGTGATCGTGCGGCCCGCGAAGGAGGCGTTGTTCAAGGCCGAAGACAACGTCATTGCCGGCAACGTCGTGGCCTACGGGGCCACCAGCGGCGAGATCTTCATCCGCGGTATCTGCGGCGAGCGGTTCTGCGTGCGAAACAGCGGTGCCGAGGCGGTGGTCGAGGGCACGGGTGACCACGGTTGCGAATACATGACCGGCGGCCGGGCCGTGATTCTCGGCGAGACGGGCCGCAACTTCGCGGCTGGCATGAGCGGCGGCATCGCCTACGTCTGGGACGCGAACGGCACGTTTCGTCCGAAGGTAAACATGGAAATGGTGGAGCTCGACCCGCTCGACCAGAGCGACCTCGACTACGTCAAAGCGGTGATCGAGAGGCATGTCGAATACACCGACAGCGGCCGCGGCAGGGAGATCCTGGCCCGCTGGGCGACGGAGCAGTCGAAGTTTGTGAAGGTGATGCCGACTGATTACAAGCGGGCCGTTGCCGAACTCCAGAAACTCGCGAAGCAGGATCAAGAAGAGGCCAGAAAGGCGGAGGTCAACGTCAATGGGTGAGCCACGCGGATTTATGAAGTATGAGCGGAAGGTGTCGGGCTACGCCCCGGTGTCTGATCGACTCAAGCACTACCACGAGTTTCTCACGATCCTTCCACCTGAGGAGGTGAAGACGCAGGGGGCCCGGTGCATGGACTGCGGCGTGCCCTTCTGTCATACGGGCTGCCCGCTCGGGAACATCATTCCCGACTTCAACGACCTCGTGTATCGCCAGCAGTGGCACGAGGCGAGCCAGCGGCTTCACGCCACCAATAACTTTCCTGAGTTTACCGGCCGAGTCTGCCCCGCACCCTGCGAGGCCGCCTGCGTGCTCGGCATCAACGAGGATCCGGTCGCGATCAAGCAGATCGAGATGACGATCGCCGACAAGGCCTGGGATGAGGGCTGGGTGGTGCCCGAGGCGCCCAACGTCCGCACCGGCAAGCGGGTGGCGGTCGTGGGCAGCGGGCCCGCGGGTCTGGCCGCCGCGCAGCAACTGAATCGTGCCGGTCATCTCGTGACGCTGTTTGAACGGTCCGACCGTCCGGGCGGACTGCTGATGTACGGCATCCCCGACTTCAAGCTCGAGAAGTGGCGGGTCTGGCGGCGGGTCGAGCAGATGCGGGAGGAGGGAGTCGAGTTTCGCTGCGGCGTGAATGTCGGTAGCGATGTCAGCACACAGTCACTCTGCGACGAGTACGACGCCATCGTCCTCACCGGCGGCGCGACCCTCGGCCGCGACCTGCCGATCCCCGGTCGTGAACTCAAGGGCGTGCATTACGCGATGGAGTTTCTGCCGCAGCAGAACAAGCGAAATGCCGGTGACAACGTGCCCGGCCAGATCGTGGCCCAGGACAAGCATGTGATCGTGATCGGTGGCGGCGACACTGGCAGCGACTGCGATGGCACAAGCAACCGGCAGGGTGCGAAGAGCCTCACGCAGTTTGAGTTACTCCCGCAGCCGCCCGATCTTGGCAAGTATCCGCGGCGTCATGAACGTCCGGCAAACACACCTTGGCCGCTCTGGCCGGTCATCATGCGGACGAGTTCGTCGCACGAGGAAGGTTGCCGCCGTGAGTTCGGCATCCTCACCAAGGAGTTCTTCGGCGACGCCGAGGGTCGGCTCCGTGGTCTCAGGACCGTGCGGATCGAGTGGTATGCCGACGAAGCCTCGGGCCAGCAGAAGTTCCGCGAGGTCGCGGGCTCAGAGGAGGAGTGGCCGTGCCAACTGGCGCTGCTGGCGATGGGTTTCATGGGACCTGAGAAGCACGGTCCGATCGCAGACCTCGGCCTCGAGCTTGATGCGCGAGGCAACGTGAAGACCGGTGCGGACTACATGACGAGCAAGGCGGGCGTGTTCGCGGCGGGCGACCTGCGCCGTGGCCAGTCGCTCGTGGTGTGGGCGATCCAAGAGGGCCGCGAGGCGGCCCGGTCGGTCGACCTGTGGCTCATGGGCCAGACGAACCTTCCGAGCGTCTCCGCCGGCGAGTTCGCGGTGCACGCGTAGGGCGGGAGACGCGTCGCGAGATGCCCCCAAGAAGCCCGGAGCGCAAGCGATGGGAATACGGGTGGCGACCGTGGTGGTGGTGCGGAGCGGGACGGGGTGTTGAGCGTATTCCCCGCGCTTGCGCTTGGGGCTTCCTGACGGGAGGCCGCGCCGTCGGGGGCGCGGGCTCCTCGCGGGAGTGCGGCGTTGATACGCCAGACGCGGCGCGCGGGGTGGCCGTACCGCCGACGTGGTTACGCCCCCAAGAAGCCCGGAGCGCAAGCGATGGGAATACGGGTGGCGACCACGACGGTGGCGCGGAGCTTCACGGCTGCGCGGGCCGGATCTCGACCGCGAGTGAGCCCTTGTCGTCGGCGAGGCTTCCCGGCGGTTCGTTGAGCTTGAGGTAGAGCGGGCCGTCGGTGACGGCCTGGACGGTGGCCCGGGCGCCTTCGCCGAGGATCACGAAGGTGGGCCGGCCGCCACCCGCGGGCTGCCCAACCCACTGCGCAGCGAGCAGCCGTCCCAGCGGGCGCCTGCGATACCAGTCGAGCGAGATCCCGTCGGCCTCACTCTCGATCGTGGTGTCTCCCACCGCGCCGATCGTGCACCGGCCGGTTGCCAGGAGTTCGTAGCGCTGTCCCTTCGCCAACGCATGGCCGGCGTTCTGCCAGCCGCGGCCGGCGACGACGTCGAGCCGCTGCCTCGATTCGAGGAGCGAGCCGGCCGACCAGTCGATCGCCGACCGCGCGAAGTCGTAGCCATAATCGAGATCAGCGATGAAGGCGTCGAAATCACGGGCAGCGCGGTCGGGGTCGTAGCCGGGGAGGGCCGCGAGCCGCGTGGTGAACTCCGCATCGAGCGGCCCGTATTCGAGCTCGCGGAACGCGGGCGCATACGCGGGATGACCGGCGAAGAAGGCAACGGCGGCCCAGCTCGATGCGTAGTCGGCGATCCGATTGTGGTGGCCGACCGGCGTGGCCAGCACGTCGGCGAGTGCGGGCGACGCGCCGGCGGCATGCAGGTCGCAAAGGTTCTCGATGCGGCCGAGTTGCTCGACGTCAGATGCGCGATCAGGGATCGGTGTCGGGACGTAGCGAGAGGCTTTCACCGCGGCGTCGAGGCGATGCGTGGCGAGATACTCCGCGATCCCCTCGTTGTACCAAGTGGGAGTCGCCAGGCCGCGGACCGTGAGGGTGAAGGCGTGCACGCCCTCGTGCAGGAGCAGGTGCCGGCGGTAGGCGGGATTGGACTGGTCCATCAGCCAGAAACGGTTACGGTCGCAGAATCCATTGACGAACTCTGGGATCGCGTCGGGGAGAAGCCCCGCGGTGCGGAACCGCTCGCGATCGACGACGAGGCAGCCGAACGCCCGCCACGTGGGCAGCGATTCAGGTGTGAGCCGATAGTGGTGGCACCACGCCGCGAACGCCTCGTCGAAGACCCGCGGCAGATCGTCCACGCCGTCACCGTCACGGGCCGGCCGGTCGGTGGCCAGAACCAGATGGGCGGATTCGAGCACGCGAAGCCCGGCCCGTCGCGCCGTCGCCGCGAGAGGCTCCACCGCCACGATGTCGGTGGCCTGGGCCATGGCAGCCGCCAGCGCCGCGACGGCGATGGCACCTTGAGCGGCGATCACGATGAGGTGGAGTCCACGCATTCCTCCCAGTTCACCCAGCCGCCACCGAATCGGCAAGGCGAACTGCAACGCGGCGGTGGGAGTTGATGGATCGGGCCTCAAATTCCGATCGCAGTGAGCGGAGAGGCCGTGCTACAAGCCCGCCTCGCCAGGAGGGCGGACGCCATGCGGCAGGGTAGCCGAGAACGTGCCGGTGCGCGACGCTGCGAGATCATCGCAGCGCTGTGCCTCGTCGTTGCGTCTTCGCGGCCTGAGGTACTGGCGCAGACGCCCTCCGACGAGGCGAAGGTCAGCGCCTGGGCCAGCGGGGGCACGTCGACCACGACAGCGCCCGGCGACAAGGACGGCAAGCCCGGCGCGGGCATCACGCCCCCCGGTGCTATCCCGTTTTGGCAGGCTCCGGCAACGCCGCAGGCCGTGATCCAAGGCGGTGCGATTCCGCCCGGTTGGCAGCCGCAGGCCGTGCCCTACCAGGGCATCGGTCCCGACGGCAGGCCGATGACGATGTACGTCGCGCCGACCTATGTGTTTACATACCAGTCGGGGCCACCTGTGCTCGGCATGCCCACGGTGAACCGCAGGCAGGCGCCCGGGGCACCGCCGCCGGCGTATCCGGCAGGATGGAACTTCGCGACAACCGGTGCGCAGCCGGTGACCCCGTCGCTACCACCGGCGACCGTTGCGCGGTACCAGCCGAGTCCCTACCAGTTTCCGACCGACTCGCGGGCGCTTACGGGCACACCGATCACGCCGCCGGCAGGTACGCTCATCGCGCAGCCGCCGCCACAGACGTGGGGCACGGCCCCGGCCGCGGCGCCGACGCAGTGGGGGCCGTCCGACGCGTTGCCACCGCCGGGTATGGCACCTGCCGCCGCGCCATCATCCGGCGACTGGGTGACGGTTGTGCCCCCCGCCGTTGCCGGTGCCGCCTTGGCCGCCAGTTCGACGGGGGCAGGCGTCGCGCCGGTTCCGTCAACGGGATCAACACCCGCTCAGCCCGTGAGTTCGAGCGGGCTCTCTTCCATGCAGCCGTCCGCGAGCCGCGCCGCCAACTCGCATCTCTGGAGAGTGGTGGGCGTGCAGGACGGCGACACAGTGAGTTGCCTCGATGAGAACAACCAGCAACAGAAGGTTCGCCTCGCGGAGATCGATGCCCCTGAGATCGGGCAGGACTACGGCACGGCGTCGCGCGAGGCGCTCGCCGGCATGGTGTTTGGCAAGACCGTCGAGGTGGTTGACGACGGCCGTGACCGCTATGGCCGCTGGGTCGGCCACCTCTCGGTCAACGGGATGGATGTGAATCGCCAGCTGGTCGCCACGGGTAACGCATGGCAATACGCCGCCTACTCCACCGATCAAAACCTCGCGGTGCTTCAGTCTCAGGCCCAATCGCAACGGCTCGGCCTCTGGGCCCAGCCAAGCCCCATCTCACCCTGGGACTACCGCGCCAGCGGCAAGTAGCGACTTGCCGAGCGGCCAGCCGGCCGCACCACGCCTGTGCCGACTGGCTGCCGTGGCTCACACTGCCGACGTTGTCGATCGACCCGCCCGCAGTGACCCTCCTGGGTGGAGTCGCGGCGGGCCTCGCGCTGGCCCGTCTCGTGCTCGGCATCGGTGAGGCCGGCAACTTCCTCACCGATCCGATCTGGTGGCTGTATCTTTTCTGGGTGCCCGATTTTCTCAAGCGAAACCATGGCCTCGACCTGAAGACGATGGGGCTTCCGCTGATCGTGATCTACCTCGTGGCCGTGGTGCCGGTGACCTGGGCGAGCCGATCGATCTGTCCAGCTTCTCTGGCATGGGGTCCGTGCTGGAAGAGTCGGAGCAGACGGTCAATGCCAACGCCACGCCGATCATGTCTGTCGACGGACCGACCGCTTCGGCGTGTATGGCGGAGGCGGATTCGGTGTCGGTGTCGGTGTCGGTGGGTATGAGTACTCGATGCTCTTGGCCGATGGCAGTCAATTATTGAGTGGCTCAAGCACCGTGAACACATTTGCCTGGCAGGTGGGAACAGGTTTCACGTACCAGCTCAGCGACCGGGTCACGTTCGATACCGGCTATCGATTCTTCGCGATGAGTCCCGGCACGACACCGCTGTCGATCAGCGGCGGTCCTTTTTTTCAACAACCCATCGGCTCCTACACTTCCGCCTTCAGCGCCAGCGAACTGTTGCTCTCCATTCGCATTGACGAGCCGTTCCGCAACTGGCGGTAGCGCCCGTGCCGCCGCGGCCCTCGTTCGTGGTGAAGGCGAGCCCTTGGAAGACGGGGGTTTGCGGAGGGCTCCGCAGGGTCACGCAGTCCAGTGGGCACAAAATCCGCCCGCGCGAAGAAAGCCGGAATCCCCAGTGATTCCGGCAAAAACTGAAAAGCGGGCGAAGGGACTCGAACCCTCGACATCCAGCTTGGGAAGCTAGCGCTCTACCAACTGAGCTACGCCCGCAGCTTCGCAAAGTATAGCAGATTGGGGGTACGGTTCACGCCGCGTGAACCACACCCGGCGGGCGCCGCGTAGAATCGGTCGCGACAACCCCCGGAGCTACGCCGTTCATGGCTAAGTCAGATTCCGTCCACGCCAATCCCACGCCGCCGTCACGAGGCTTTGTCTGGCCGCTCGTCCGCTGGCTCCTCGTGAGCCTCGTGATCGCATTGGTCGCAGCGCTGCTCTGGCTTCCCACGCTCGTGGGCTCACCCGAACGGGTATCGCGGCTGGTGTCCCAGGCGCTTCCTGAGCTCCAAGCCGACGTGAAACTCTCGCGTGTCGGCGCGGGCTGGTGGGGCCCCATCGTGCTTGACGGCCTCGAGGTCAGGCCGCGAAACGGCGACAAGGCGCCGATCACGGTCCGTCGCATCGAGGTGAGCAACGGCTTGGCTGGCATCCTTTTCTCTCTCGGAGACCTCGGTCGCCTGCGGGTGGAGGGGCTCGAAGCCGAGATCACGTTTGACCGTGAGCACCGTTCCAACCTCGACGCGATCCTGCCCCCCGACGAGCCCGCCGTCGCGCCTCCGGTTGCGCCGGCGGCGGCCGCGAAGCCGACGGGTAGCCCCCGACGAAATCTTGTGCGCGTGCGGCTCGAGATCGAGGATGCCGTCGTCCGCATCAGCGGACCGTGGACCACCGACGCATGGGTGAGCGAACCGATCGACCTACGGGCGACACTCGCCAACGCCGCCGACGGCTACGGAGAGTGGACCGTGGAGCCCGTGCAACTGCTCACGCAGGCAGAACTCCAGCAGACCGTCGCCCACGAGGTGCTCGCCTACATCGTCCCGGTACTTGCCGATTCGGCGCGAACCAGCGGCCGATTCTCCCTGCGGCTCGACGCCGCGAGGCTACCGCTCGGCCGTCCTGAGGCGGCCGAGCTCTCCGGGCTCCTGTCGATGCACGAGGTGAATCTCGGGCCGGGACCGCTCGTCGAGAACATGTTCAAGTCGATGCCGCTCAAGCTGCCGCCGCCGCCGACGGTGCGGGTCGCGGACGAATCAGACATCGAGTTTCATCTCGTCGACCGGCGGATGTGGCACAAGGGCCTCAAGTTCGGCATCCCGCTCCAGCAGTCCGGGCAGCGGCTTGATATTCAGTCGGAGGGGTCGGTGGGCCTCGAAGACCGCTCGCTCGACTTGAAACTCAAGCTCCCGATTCCAGCCGATCTGCCGCAAGACCGGCCACTTGTGGCAGCGCTGGCCGGCAAGCAGCTTTCGCTCGGCGTCGGCGGGGTGTTGGGCGATCCCAAAGTGATCTTCGACGGCTCGATCAAGGCTGCCGCGGGCCAGGTGCTCGTCGACCTCATCGACCGCCTGCGGGATGGATCGCGTCCGCAGCCGGGCTGGTCACCCCCCGAATCGACGCCGGCCGTCCCCGATTCGGAGACGGCCAAAGCCACGGGCACGGAGCCCGCAGTCGCAGAGCAGGAGACGCCGCTCTCGCCACGCGAGAAGGCTGAACAGATAGCAGCTGACGCGGCCCGCAAGGCGGGTGCGGAGCCTGGCACGACCGAGGCGATCGTGGATCTCGTGGGAGGGGTTTTGGAGGAAGTCGCGAAGCGTCGAGCCGAGCGCCGGGCGGCCGAGGCGGCAAACCCCAATCAGCCTCCTGCTCCGCGTCGTGGCCGGCTGCTTCAGCAGCGGCCGCCACTGAGCCCGCCGCCGACCCCTGACGTGCGGACGCCAGATCCGGTGCCTCCCGTGGAAGGCAAGTAGACCGCATCTGCCTTTGGTGGAGCGGGGCCGGATAATACCCGCATTCCCCGCGGTTGTGCTTGGGGCTTCCTGACGGGAGGCAAGCTGCACGGATGATCGAACCGATTCCCGATCGTGAGGAGCCGGGGGTGGCACGCGCAGACGCCGGGGAATCTTTGCGACTCACGAGCAATTCCCCAGTCGGACACCCGAGCATCCTGTAGCAAAATCCCCCGGCGGCGAGCATGTCACCGCCGGTGAACCAATCCGGCACCGTTTCGCCCGCGACCCCACGGGCGCACTACATGGGCAACCCCACGCCCACAAAGTTCCCCGAAGGACCGAGAAAACAAGTTCGATGGGGTTGAGGTCAGTGCTGTACGGCGGCAGGTAGACAAGCCTTGCCCCAGCGGCGCCGTCAGACCCGTGGCCCGCAGAGCCGCGAGGAAGGTCGTCGTCTTCCAGTGACCGTGAGGCACGCTGGCGACAACCCGCTGACCTTTGAGAGCTCGCCCTCGCGGGCGGGTCATGTTCGTTGTGGCCCAGGTTTCGTCGATGAAGACGAGCCGGTCTGGATTCAGTAGCGGCTGCTCTCGCTGCAACTCTTGCCGCCTCTCCGCGACGTCCGGCTGCTGCTGGATGAGTTCCCGGATCCGATCAGTCAGTGCCGCCCACAAGGGCGCACGCCCCAACCACGCGAGTGCTGCGACCTCTGTCGCACGCTGCGAGCACCTGACCACGGAACTCTTTCGAGTCCGGCTTCATGAGTACCTCCTTGGAGATACCCACGTTAGCCAGCATGCGCAGCTAGCGCTAGAACTATCTCAAACGCGCTCTCGAGCGCACTCGACGTTGGTGGAACGCCAGCTCGGGGGCGGCAAAAGTCTCGTCGTCGGGGCGAGGATACGCCCCAGGCTCCTCGAGCGTTCGCCGACCCCCGTGCCTCCCTTCTCCCATGTGCCATCCCGTCGTTGACGCTTCCAGCTTTCCGGGAACTTCCGGCCCCGACGAGGGCGGGTTTCGTTTCAGCGTCCGTCGCCGTACTCTGACGTCAGCGTCAGTCGCCGGTTTCCACCCGCCTCCATGGAGCATGCAGCCACGATGGCCTCGTCGACCCTGAAGATCGCCGCAATTCCCGGTGACGGCACCGGCCCTGAAGTCACCGTCGAAGCCATCAAGGTCCTCGACGCCGTCGCCGCTCTCGATGGGTTTGCGTATGACGTCGAGATGCTCGACTGGGGCGGCGACCGCTACCTCAAGACCGGTGAGATCATCCCCGAGGGCGGGCTCGAACTGCTCCGCAGCAAGGACGCAATTTTCCTGGGGGCGATCGGTCATCCGGGCGTTCAGCCGGGCATCCTCGAGAAGGGACTCCTGCTCGACCTGCGGTTCAAACTCGACCAATACATCAATCTCCGTCCCGTGAAGCTCCTGCCCGGGGTCGAGACCCCGCTCGCCGGCCGCGGCCCCAAGGACATCGACTTCGTCGTCGTTCGCGAAAACACCGAGGACATGTACTGTGGCATCGGTGGCTTCCTCAAGAAGGGAACGCCCGATGAGGTGGCCGTGCAGCAGGCCGTCTACACGCGAAAGGGTTGCGAACGGTGCATCCGTTGGGCCTTCGACTACACGCGAAAGCGGAATAGTCCCAAGAAGACGCTCACGCTCGTCGCCAAGACCAACGTGCTCACCTACGGCCACGATCTCTGGTGGCGGACGTTCCAGGAGGTGGCGAAGGACTATCCCGACGTGAAGACCGACTACAACCACGTCGACGCATGCTGCATGTGGATGGTGAAGAATCCCGACGCCTACGACGTGATCGTGACGACAAACATGTTCG
>CAMBPQ010000025.1 GCA_945869735.1 Planctomicrobium piriforme | reverse complement strand
GTGGGGCTGTCGCTCGGCCTCACCGGTGGTGGCGGCGCGATCTTCGCCGTCCCGCTGCTCGTCTACTGGATCGGCATCGAGCCGCGGACGGCCGTGAGCATCTCGCTCGTCACGGTGGCGGCGACGGCGGTCGTCGGCGCGATCGAGCGGTGGCGGCTGGGGCAGGTCGAGATTCGCACGGGGTTGCTGTTCGCCGTGGCGGGCATGCTCACGACGCCGGTGGGCGGCTGGCTCGGCGGCAAGGTGCCACCCCAGACGCTCATGACCTCCTTTGCCGGACTCATGCTGTTGATCGCGGCTCGCATGTGGCGGAAAGCGGCGGATACGGGGGAGCGGATGCCGGCGACGGTGTTTGCTGCGGGCGACGCACACACCTGCAGCCGCGACGACCAAGGGCAGCTGCGGATGACGACACGGTGCTTCCTGCTCCTCGCGCTGGTGGGGCTCGTCGTCGGGCTTTTGTCGGGCCTGTTTGGCGTGGGGGGCGGGTTTCTGATCGTGCCGGCGTTGGTGGCCTTCGCCACCATGAACGTGCCGCGGGCCGTGGGCACATCGCTGTTCGTGATGACGCTCGTGGGCGCGGCTGCCGTCACCTCCCAGGTGGCCGAGGGACGCACGATTCCCCTCGACATCGCTGGCAGCTTCGTGGGTGGCAGCGTGCCCGCCCTCTTCGTCGGCTCGTGGATCGGCCGCCGGCTCACCGGCCCGACGCTGGCCCACGTGTTCGCCGTGGCGATCGTCCTCGTCGCGGCCTTCATCATCTTCAAGACTCTGACCGGCCTCTGAGTAAAAGGTGTCAGCCACGTGGCAGACACCTTTTACCCGGGAGGAGCGGCCTGGGCGTCCGGAGGCGGTTCCTCGAAACGCCACTCACGCCCTGCGAGGGCGATTTTCTCACCTCGGCGCAGACCGTCTCCCAGTCCGCCGGTCCCGGGGCTTCGGTGCCTTGCGTCCGACACCGGTGATCGACATCCACGTGCTGTGAGCGCCGCATCGCTGACGATCTCGACCACCAGTTCCGGCCCCCCTTCGAGCTCGACAAAACGGTTGGCCTCACCCCCAGCTTTCGGTGTGAGCCTAACCCAGTCGATACGCCCCCGCTTCGGAAACGATTCGGAGAGCGACCAGTGTCGAAAGGCTGTGAGCGTCGCCACGTTGCCCGGGATTTCGACCTGGTCTTCGAAAAGCACCGTGGCTACGGGATCGCCCTGACAGAGAACGACAAGGAAGTGAATTGGACGCTTGTAGAGCTTCGTACCAGCTCGACGGCAATCGAACAAACCCGCTCCATCGACCAGATGCGGCCTCGACGCACGCCCGGTTTCGGCCATGCCGTAGAGAGTCATGATGCGCGCAGTGTCATGATGAAAAGGATAGGCCGGCCAATGGCACTTCCACAAGCATGGCCGGACTGCTGAACGACTCGTGAGCCGCGTGGAGCCGGTTGGTCCCGTCTTGGAGATCCCAGAAAACGTTTCCCGGAGCGGCCGTCTTCCTCCCTTGAGTGGCATTTTTCTGGCGTCAGCGCGGAGTCTCTCCGAGTCCGGCCGGCTGGGCGCTTCGTCGTGACCTCAAGCCCGGCACGGCTCAGAGGCTGTGGATGTCGATCACGGGCAGCTCGTCTCTCCGTCGCCTGAAAAACGCCGCGCTCATCATGCATCTGCACGAGCTCGCCGCAATCGGTGGGCGGGCCGCGGATCACGGAGAGCCGTTCCAGCGCAAAGGGAGGCCGTGCACAGTATCTCAGCAAGTGGTCGAGACTTCGAAAATAGCTCGGCACATCGCGGTCGAGGAGCGTGATCCGGACGAAAAGCATCGATTGAAAACCCGCTGTTCTCCCAGGCGAGCATGTTGGCAGCGGCAGCGGCGTCGAGCAGGCGGTTGAGCCTGAACCACCGGACCACGCGGCGCCGTACCCGCTCGGTGAGCGCGGCCAGGTGGACTTGAGTGACCGGCCGCGCTTGGATGAACGCCGGCGGGGCGTCACACGCCGGTGCGGCAGCAGCCGGCACGAAGACGCCGTCGGTCACGCACGCGTGCAGGCGCACGTGATGGTTCAGCGCCGAGCCGAAGCGGTGCAGGAATGAGATGCCGCCGAGTCGCGGGCGGGAAGCTCTCGGCGTCTCGGCAGCAGGGTTCCCGCCTGCCGCCGCGAGCAGAAACCGCTCGATCTCGGCCAGGAAGATCTTCGTGAGCGAGGCGACGGCTCGGGGTCGGTCGGTGAGAAAGACCCGCCACCGCTTCGGCACCGAGGGGGGGCGGATTACGGTCGGAGCGACACGCCATACGATGAACGTGGTAGGGGTGGATTCCCGGGGTTGTCAATGCTTTCGCCCGCGACTTCCCTCCGCAAACCATGCCCCACGGCAGTTTCTCCGGGCCTTGGCACACGAACCTGCGGCGAATAGATCCGCGCCCTAACGCCGCGGCGCAGTGATCTGCCGACCGTGAGGGCTGTTGCGGTTCTCTCTGGAAAGTCGCCTCACCAGAAACGACTCGGCGACCTGACTGGGTCACGGGCACGCCGCCACCGTCGGCACCCTGGGATGATGGCGGCTCCAGCAGCCGTCGCCAGAGCGAACCATGTTGCCGGCTCAGGCACGGCGACCACTCCTTGCACAGAAAAGCTGCCGCTGTTGTTGTCATAGTAGTCCGGAGCACCGACAAAGTAGCTGCCGTCGACGATGCCGAGATAGAGGTGGGTGGCTCCATTGGGGACGAAGAATGACTGTGTCGCGCCAGTGCCCGTCCCGGTGAGTCCGTCGCCGATGAAGAACGACTGATTCAGGAGCGGGGAGAGTTGCGTAAACGATGTGGAGAGCGGGTTGCTGCCGAAGCTACTGCTGAAGTTGAGGATCGAGGGCGCCGGTGATTGCGGCACGCTTCCCGACGTGAAAACACCCGACAAAAACATCACCCGACGGGCGGCCGCAACGGATTCGTAGAGCAGCATCCCAGACACTCCACCGGCGCTCGCCATGTCCATGTAGAAGGTCGTGGCCGCACCCGCGGCCGAGGAAGGAAGCAGGCCGGGCGTGCCCGATGTTGTCAGATAGTTGTTGGGCCAGTTTGCGTCTTGGAAGTTCACCGCGCCGCCATCCGGCCCGTTGTACTGTCCGAGGTAGATGGGCGGAGCATCGACGTCGTTGTACGAAACCGTGCCCGACACGCTCGTCAAGCTGAGCACCCGGCCGTTTCCCGGGGGTAGCACGACCGAGGATGGGAGCGTGCCACCACCCACGAGCGGCGTCTGGGTCTGGCCAGCCGCGTAGAGATTGGCCTTGGAATCAACGGAGAGGGAGAATGACTCCGCAATTAGTCCGCTGCACGACGAGGCGAGCAGCATACCGATCAGAATGCGCGAGACGTTGGCTTGAATCGAGCTCATAATGTGATTTCACTCATTGGAAAGTTTGTGGGTGGTGCTCTTGTCGGGGTCTATTTCGGATTGAGTTTATACGCTTGCATCCCAACGCGGATAATCCTTGGAGAGCAGGGCCTGCACGAGCTCGCCTCAGTCCGTGGGCGCGGGGGTGGTGCGGAGCGGATTGTGGTAGCGAGCGGATTCCCCGCGCTCGCGCTTGGGGTTTTTATTCAAGTTAGAAATATCCTCGTGATCGCTGCTGCCGCTGGTGCCGGCGCGTGTCAGGGGCCTTCCTCGATACCATTTCCAATCCGCGCTCCAAGAGTTTCCTGGTTGGTTCCCGATAGAGGTATCGTCTCCCTGCGATCGACTCCCTGCCAGAAAGTGGTCCCCTTGATTCCCATATCCCAATGACGCCCGACGCACCGGAGGACTGGCGGCGATTCGAGGCCGAGTCGATTCCGACCAAGGAATCGACTCCCCATCTCGATACATTCCTAGAGGCGCTACGGCAGGCCACCCCGGATAAGCCACTCACGCTACTCGATGTCGGGTGCGGTGGTGGGCGACTGAGCAGACGGATGCAGGGGCAGGGATTCTCCGTGCTGGGCGTCGATATCAGCCCGGCTGCAATTCGCGCCGCCCGAAGCCTGGCCACGCCAGCCGACACCGCGGACCACTGGCTGCGGTTCGAGGAGGCTGACTTTGCCGCAGATCAATCCCCCCGGCTCGACGCCGGCCCGTTCGATATCGTCGTCTGCCAACTTGTGATCTCGATCATCGGCGCTCCCCGTCATCGGGTGAATCTTCTGCGGCACGTGCACGACAACCTCCGTCCTGGCGGGTGGCTTGCGGTGTCGGCCTCAGGAGTGTCCGACACGATCAACGCAGGGTATGCCCGGCTGTACGCCGAAGACGTTCATCTGACGGGTGAATACCACAGCTATTACTCGCGGGACGTGCGTGGCGAGGTCCTCTACATGACCCACCACTTCACGGCGGACGAACTCGTGGGCCTGCTCGAGGCGGCGGGCTTTGGTGAGATCAGCGTGACGAGCGAAAGGGAGACAAGCAGCCGACGGCCGGACGAGGCGGCCTATTTCCTCTACGCAACCTGCCGCGCCAGCCGGTAATCCCCGCGGCTCGTTGCCGGGCTCACGATCGGCTCGCTTCACCGGTGCCGCCTACGGAGTATGAGGCGCGAAGGAAAGGTTGGCCAACAGCACTTCGGCAAGCCTCGGCTGGGCGGAGAGCAACGCTCGAAGCAAGAGCCGGGGCTGGTCAGGCTGGATGCGGCCTTTGCCTGGAGGAACCCGTCACAGGCTGTGGATGTCGATCACGGGGAACTCGTCGGGCGACGCCTGAGTCACGTCGCGTTCGTCATGTATCTGGACGAGTTCGGCCCAGTCGGTGGGCGGTTTGCGGGCGGGAGAGACCGGCGGCAGCATTGAGATCACTACCCATGCCGACCTCAGTTCAGCACTCATGTCGACCGCCATCGGCACCAGTATTGAGCCGGTCCTATTTCGGCGGTGTTTCTACGGGGTCTGGCACCGCGCCGCACCTGCCTGATCGTCCCGCCTCTCGTCGTCCAGTGATTTTCGTTCCCTGATACGACGCTTTCCCTGAGCCACGGCCATGAGGTCGCTTGTCTGCGTATTGCAGAGCAAATCGGCGGCCTGGCGCATGGTGGAGTTCAGCGAAATCCGGACGGCGTTCAAATTCATCACTTCGCGCACCAGCATGTTGGCCAAACCGTGGAATGTGTGAGAACGACAGATATTGGAGAAGTCGTCGTTGAAGTCGATGCCACCAGCGGAGTCAATCAAGTCGCGGACCAATCCGGCGGTACGTAAGCATGCGATAGTTGGTGAATCCTGAAGACCACTTTTACGCCGCAAGCCGTGATCCATGCATGATCGGCCGCACAGCAAGCGGGCTTCACCACTCGGTCCACGCGGCGTGACTGACGGCAACGGATCCCGGCGGGGCTGCCGACTCGATCTGCGAGGCAGTGTTGACGGTTTTTCCCCAGACGTCGTACCTATTTTTTTCTACCGAGCTTCCCCGCGACCACCGGGCCGGCATGGACTCCCATGCGAAGGTTCCACTGGACGGCCAGCGATGAGGGGGCCTTGAGCATCGCAAATCTGCATTGCACGGTTCGCAAAACATGATCGGGTCGCACCGGAAACGAGGCCGCTGGCCGCCATCAGCGCATCGCCGATCGTCTTGATCTTCTCCAAACCATAGTTCTTCGACGATCAACTCGAACTTTCCTGTCAATTCCTCAAGTGGAGTGATGACTTGGGAACGATCCGATTGGTGGTCTTGAGTTCGGGCAGAGCGCTTTTGAGAAAAGATGAATCGGAGTAAATCAGCGCTTTTCCGAGTTTCTTTCTCGTTTTTCAGCACCGCTCGTTCCAGATCCTGACGCAACGTGACCTCACGATTGTGCGAGGCGCGGGTCGGGGTGGCGGACGGATTCCCCATGCTCACGCTTGGGGCTTCCTGCCGGGAGGCGGGGCGTAGACCACCGTCTCGGCCAACAGGTACTTCAGGCCGGTCTTTACCGACAGTCCGACGATTCTGCGGCAGTCGTCGACACTCGCCGCCATCGGCACCGTGCACATCACGTGCTTACCCACCTCGAGCGCCCAATCGACATCGTGGCGTAGTCGGTGTACCGGCGCTCGACATCGTAGGCATTCCTGACCTGGTCGAGCTTGTCCTGCGACCGCTAGCGGATGGCGACAAGCTCCGCCTGCGGGTGCCGCTGATGGATTGGTATGAACGCGGCGCCGAAGCGGAGGCCGACCGTCCATGAGCTTCTGCACCCACACGTGAGGAAAGTCCCCTCAGCAGTGACGGCCGATGGATCACCCAAAACACGCCACGTGGCCCGTCAGCGACCGTGCGGAAACGTCGAGCAGAGTTTTGACCCGTCTGCAAAGGGCACGAACATGCTCGCGGACACTGTGCAGGCGGTGGCGATCGGGAATACACTACTGAATGAATTGCAGGATGACCCGGGCCGTTTTCGCTGGAGGGATTCATGCAGGCTTCGAATAACCAGTTGCGTCGGCGGGCGTTTCTCGGGCGCGGACTTGCCGCGGGTGCCGCCGCCGCGGTCGCCCCTGTCGTGATCCCCTCCTCGGCCTTGGGCCTCGACGGTGCGGTGCCGCCGAGTGAGCGGATTCGCGTCGGTGGCATCGGCATCGGCCGCCGGGGTGAATACGACCTCGGCTGTTTTCTCCAGCAGCCCGACGTGCAGTTCGTCGCCGTCTGCGACGTCAAGGCAAACCGTCGCGCTGCGGTCAAGGGGATCGTCGACAAGCACCATGGCACCGCCGACTGCCACACGTATCAAGATTTTCACGAGCTCCTCGACCAAGCCGACATCGACGCCGTGCTGATCGCCACCGGGCCCAACTGGCACGGCCTGATGGCGATGCTCGCCGCGAAGGCCGGCAAGGACATCTACTGTGAGAAGCCCTGCACCAAGAACATCGCCGAGAGTCTCGTCCTCCGCGACACGATGCGGCGGTGCGGTACGGTCTTCCAGGCGGGGACACAGCGGCGGAACCTGCCGCACTTCGCGTTCGCCTGCGAACTGGCCCGGACGGGCCGGCTCGGCGCGGTGAAGCGGATCTACGCGCACCCCGCCGGGATGCGGGCCATGACCAGCGGCTGGCTGCCTGAGGATCCGGCCCCAGATTCCGCCGTGGCCGACTGGGACATGTACCTGGGCCCTGCCGCCTGGCGGCCGTTCCATGCCAAGACCCTCGAGGACGGCTTTAACTTCGAGAAGGGGGGCGGGCTCGTCGGCGGAGGCGTGCTCGAGTGGGGCTCGCATTGCGTCGACCTCTGCCAATGGGCGGTCGACGACTGTCCGCCGCCGGTCGACTACGCCCCGCCGGTCAACGGTGAGATCGTCTGCCGGTATGCCAACGGCACGGAACTCGTCTTCCGCGAGCAGGGCTGGATTCCCTTGGGATCGTGCCCGGTCCGCTTCGAAGGTGAGACCGGCTGGGTCGAAGCGGGCGACAGCGGCAAGATCGTGCTCAGTTCGCCCGAGCTCATGGCCGGGAGAAAAGTCGCTGAGATCGGCGGCTACCCCGCGACGTTCCACGTCCGTGACTTCCTCGACTGCTGCCGGACGAGAGGCAAGCCCAAGGGCAACGCCGACGCCGCCTGCAACGCGCACATCGCCTGTCATGCCACCAATATCGCCCTGTTCCTCGGGAGACCGGTGAAACTCGACACCGAGACGTGGCGGTTTATCGATGACGACCAAGCCAACCGGCTGAGGTCGGAGGCGCTGCGTGAACCATGGAGACTCTGACGATGCGACGTGAGCGAAAACTGGTCGGGTTGGCGATGGCGGCCGTCCTGCTCGGAGGTGCGGCTTTCGCGCGGTCGCAGGATGTGGCGACAACTCAGAGCAGGGAGCAGGAACTGCTCGCCGTGCTCCGTTCCGAGACGCCGGAGTCGGAGAAGGCCATCACCTGCAAATTGCTCGCTATCTACGGCTCGCCGGCCGCGGTCGGCGATCTCGCCGCACTTCTCGGCAACGAACGGCTGGCCTCGTGGGCGCGAATCGCCCTCGAGCCGATTCCGGGGCCCGAGGCGGATGCGGCCCTGCGGAACGCGTCGGAGTCGCTCGCCGGCCGACTACTCGTCGGTGTGATCAACTCGATCGGAGTGCGAGGTGACGCGGCCGCGGTCGGCCTGCTCGGCAAAAGGCTTGCCGACACCGATCCGGCCGTAGCGACTGCGGCCGCGGCCGCGCTGGGAAAAATCGGCACGCCGGAGTCGGCCGCGCGGCTGACACGGGCGCTGGCGACCGGCACGCCGGACCGCGACGCCGTCGCGGAGGCGTGCGTGATCTGCGCCGAAGGACTGCTTGCCGCCGGACTGCGAACCGAGGCCGTGGCGCTCGCCGATGCGGTTCGGACCGCCGCCGTATCGGAGCAGCGGCAGGCCGAGGGGGCGAGGTTCGCGGTGCTTGCCCGCGGCGGGGAGGGCATTCCCCTGCTCGTCGAACTCCTCAGGTCGCCGTCGAAACGGCTCTTCAACATGGCGCTGTTTACGGCCCGGGAAGTGGGAATCCCGGGCCGCCGTGACGCCACGCTAGCCGAAGCCGTGGACCTGGCGCTGGTCCGCGAAGTGGTGGCGGCGAAGCCCACGGAGGTGGGTGCGGAACGGGCGATGCTCATGATCGACGTGCTCGCCGATCGCAACAGCGACGGTGCCGGCAAGGTGGTGCAGTTGGCCATGCTGGATGCAGCGGCCGCGGGAGCAAAGCCGATCCGCCTCGCGGCGATCCGAGCGCTGGGCTGGGTGGGCGATGCCGCGGTGGTGCCCCGACTGCTCACGATCGCGGCCGATCCCGAGCCAGAGTTCGCCGTCGCCGCCCGTGAGGCGATTGGCGTGCTGCCCGGGGAGGCGGTCGACCGCGAAATCATAACGCGGTTGAAGGCGGCCAATCCCACCACGCTGCCGACGCTCGTGAGCCTGGTCGGCGACCGGCGGATCGGAGTGGTGGCCGACGTCGTACTCTTGGTGGATCACGGCGACGCGGCCGTGCGACTGGCGGCGATCGAGGCCCTTGGTGCGATCGTCGACCTGCCGAATCTCGACGTCTTGGTGAGGAAGGTCGCCGCGCCCCTCGACGAAGCGGAGGGTGTTGCAGCCACAGCCGCTCTCAAGGAGGCCGCCGTACGGATGGCCGATCGCGACGCCTGCGCGGAAAAGATTACCGCGGCGGTGGCTGCTGCAGGTGCGCCGAAGGCGGTCCTGCTCGAGATACTCGGCGACGTAGGGGGCGCCCGCGCACTCGCGGCCGTCGGCGCCGCGGCGAAGTCGGGCGATGTGGAACTTCAGGACACGGCCACGCGACTGCTCGGCAAATGGATGACGGCCGATGCTGCCCCCGTGCTTCTCGACCTCGCGACGTCCGATGCCTCCGGAGCGTTCCGCGGCCGCGCCCTCAAGGGCTACGTCCGGATCGCCAGGCAGTTCGTGCTCCCCGACGGCGAGCGGGCCGAGATGTGTCGCAAGGCACTCGCGGCAGCGGGCGAACCAGCCGACCGGAAGGCAGTGATCAAAATCCTCGTCCGCTATCCCAGTGCCGCCACGCTCGCCGTGGCGAAGGAGGCCGTCGCGCTGCCCGGCGTCGAGTCCGAGGCAACAGCCGCCGTCGCCGGAATCGAGGCCACGCTCACCAAGCCGGCGGGATAGATCGCGGCGGGGATAGCCTGAGAGCTCATCCAACGTACGTGTCTCGCTGGCTTGGGGGCGGCAAAAGGCTCGTTGCTGTGGGCCGCGGCGGCCCAACGCTCCTCAAGCGTTCGCCGACCCCCTTGCCTCCCTCTCCCAAGGCGCCATCTCGCCGCTCCGCCAAAAGCGGATGCGCTCTAGCCTTCCAGGGGGAACTTGCCTGTGGGTAATCCGATCCAGGCGAGGATCTGCTTGGCTAGAGGCTCACCCTTGTCCACAAAGATTCCAGGTCCGACGGGAGCAAGACAACAGGAGTTCGAGCACGGCCGACGCATCGAGGACGATCATCGACGATCGCGCTCGGCCCGGACAGCTTTCGCAGGCGCGGTGCGCAGCCGGGGCTGTTCGCGACTCACGAGCCTTGCGGCGAGTTCTTCGGGCGTTGGCAGTTCGGCCACCCGGCGGATCTCGGCGAGCAGAAAATCGGTGAGCGGCCTGCCCGCCAATGCCGCCCGTGCCGGGAACGCAGAACGAAGAAGGGCTTTGGCGGGCCGTGGAACGCGCGTTGGCGCACCCGGCCGTGCGCGGAATGGTCCTGTCCGCCGATGGTAACACGACCCTTCTCGTGGTCCGCCTCCGTGATCTGGCCACGGTCATCTCCCGTGTGCAGCCGCAAGTGGAAGTTCTCCAAAGGGCGGATCGTTTGCCGCGCGAGACGAGCAGATCACCGCGGATCGGCGACGACGCCTGCGAACAGGATCGTGCTCGTGCCGCGCTCAATGACGGCCCAGGCGAACGGGCGGTCGACGCGGACGTCAAGCGTCTCCTCGGGCTCACGGATCATGGCCCGCTTCGTTATCACCACGCCCGTGGCGGCGGCGGCCTCGGTCCCCTCCTCCGTCACTTCCACGAAGCCCTCGTGGACCACGGCCGACACGAAGAGATCGCGGGTGCCGTCCATGCCTGAGAAATCGGCGACGCCTTGCTGAAAGGCCTGCTTCATTCCCATCGCGCCGAGCGCCTCATTGAGGCGGAGCGGCTTGCGGGCCGTCCACTTGGGGAGGGCCAGATTCACCTGCCGGGGTTTCAGTCCACCGGCTTTCCAGCCCGCGAGCGACTCTCCATGGAACCCGGCGAGCACGGCCGCCAGCCCGTCCACCGCGTCGGGCACGATCACGAGCATCGCCAGCCGTCCGCCCTCGTAGGGAATCTCGCAGACGGTCGCGGCCTTCGGCCCCGCGCCCACCTTTCCCGCCACGAACTTGCCCGACTGGTGCATGAACGGAACGGCGGCCTGCGTGTCGGCCATGAGGTTGAACGGCTCCGGCCGCGTGCCGGCCTTCTCAAACTTCGTCGCCCACGGGGCTTTCATAGAGACGGCGTTCGTGAGCACGAGCCGGGTCAGCGGCGTGATCGTGCCCACCTTCAACAGTTCGTCGATCTCGTTGGCCGTGTGGTCACTGACCCAGGCGTTGATCTCGCCCCGCGCGGGCTCCGTGGCACCGACGAAGTCCACGATTCCCGCCCCGGCGCCGAACCTGGCCTCGAGGAGCGCCGTAAACGCGGCCTCGAGCTTCGTGTCCTTCTGCACCCAGATCCGATTGGCGACGTCGAGCGCGAGCTTCCCCCCCTTTGCCTCGGCGAACAGCTTTCGCAGGGCCGCTGAGGCGGCCGCGATCGCGGCCCGGTCGTCCGGCATGCCGAGTACATGCGCCATCTGGGCGGCCGTCTCGCCGCGGGCGCCCGCGTGGGTCATGGCCAGCGCCTCCCATACGCTCACCGGCGACACGATCGCGTTGCCCGCGCCGCTCGCGCGGACGAGGTCCCATGCCATCCCGCCCACGCCGGCGGTGGCCTGCGCCACTCCCTCCGCGCCCCGGGCGCCGCCGGTCACCACGGCCGCGCCCGCCACCAGCACCGCCACCGTGACCTCGCGGAGCATGTCAGCCGTCCCGTGTGAATCCTTCCGTACCCTGCCGGCCGACATCGGCCGACGCGACCCTCAGTTCAGCTCCAGCTGCTGAAGATAGTCGTCGAGTGCTCGGCGCGCTTCCAGCTCCTTGGCCTGGAGGTCGGCGACCTCCTTGCGGAGCGTCTCCACGCGGTCCTCCTGGACGGCGAATTTCTGCACGTAGCGCGTGTAGAGGTCGCTCGTCCGCTCAAGCTGCGCCATGTTCTGTCGAATCCGCTCCTGCTCCTGGCCGACGACGTTCACCTCCTGCTCCCGCTTGGCCCGCTCCTGCACAAACCGCTCGATCTCGCGCTTCCGCTCGATGACTGCGGTGAGCGCCTCTTTCACGGCCGGGCTCGTCTGCTTCGCGTTGGTGAAGAACAGGATCGTGCTGTCGTCGGTGTTCACAAGCGCGAGTTGCTGGAGCGTCTGCTGCTCCTCGGCCACCTCGAGCGTCACGGGCTTGCCGGGCTCGGCCGTGACGGCAAACCGGTAGCGGTCCCGCGTGGTCTCGGCCGGCTTTTCAAGCGCCACGAGCTTCCAGGGCTCCTCACGCGGATGCTCGACGAGGAGCTTGACTGCGTCGGCGCCCGAATTCTTGATCTCGAAGATCTTGCGCCGCGCGAGCTTGCGTGTGACGACGAGCGTGCCCTTCGCGAGCTTCACGCTCACGATCTCCTCAGGACGGGGCTCCGTCCGCGGTGCCACCTCGACGTCGAGGTCCACAGCGTAGCTCACGAGCCGCTCGCTGCCGGGGACGAGGTCTTCAACCCGGGCGTCGCCGGCGTAGACGTCGCCGTCGTACACCGTGACCGGCCCCTGCATGAGGTTCAGCTTCGTCGAGTTGACGAGCCGCAGGCCGGCGAGCGGATGCTTGGCGAGGACCCGGTCGTCGTAGATCGACACCTTCTCGGCCTCGATCTGTTCCGAGACGATCGGCAGCATCGCCGACCGCTGGCGGGCGATCGAGACCGGCTTGGCGATCTCGTAGCGGAAGAGCTCGCCGAGCGTGGCCCCTTGGGCGACGCTCTGGATCGACCCGGCGTTCGCAGCCATGTCGAGGGAAAGGGCTTTTCCGTCCCCAACCACGCTGCTTTCCGCCGGGGCGTCCGCCGCGGCCGCTCCCCGGAGGCCGGAAGCAGCCTTCTCCGGCCTGGCAAGCTGTATTCTGCCCTGGCGTTCACCAGCGGCCGCGAACTCGCGGTCGCGCTTGGCCAGATCCTGGCCGTATTGCTGCGGCAACAGCGACGCGTAGAGCTCCTGGCGAACCTCGGGGCGGGGCACGTAGAGCGGCTGGTAGAGATCCATACGAAACGAGATCGGTCGACCGCTGACGAGCGACATCCGCACGTCCTTCCAATCTTGGTCGGTTGTGTTCTCGACGATCGCCCAGCCCTGGAGCAGAGCCTTTTCCTGCTTCTTGTCCTTGTCCTTTTCGGCGGCCTTCCCGTCTTCGGCCCCGAGCACCACGCGGTAGCTCGTCTTCCACACCGGCGCCTCCTGCACGTAGCCCACGCGCACGCGGCGCGCGCCCTTGCCCGCGAAGTCGAGCGTCACGCTCTTGCGATCGTTGTCGGTGCCGAGCGCGAGCACGGCGAGCGCCTTCTCCAGTTCCCCCTGGAGCCGCTCGTCGAGGAGTTTCAATCTCGTGATGGTGTCGAGGGCGAGCGTCCGCAGGCCCTCCTTCGTGAGGATCGTGACAAACTCCTTCTCGACCGTCTGGTCGTCGCCCACGGGCACCGTCCGCTTCTCCACGCCCACGATCGTGCCACTGGCGGGCGGCGCGGCCGCGACCTCGATCCGGGCGCCCCGCAGGCGGCCGAGGATCTGGCCGATCGAGGGATTGTCGGTGAGGTTCACGGCAAACGTGCCGAGCGTCTTCGTGATCGGGTCGCGAGAGGCGTAGCTCACCGCTGCGACGGTGCCGCCGTCGCGATCCTCGAGCACCATGCTCTTGAGGAGGTCGTTGATTTGCTCGCTCTTGAACGCCATCTCCACCTGTGCGTCGCCATCCACCTTCCCTCCGTGCTGGAAGAAGCCGACGCCGGACGTGAACAAGACGACCTTCTCCAGCGGTAGCGCGGGCTCGGCTGCGCGAGAAGAGACGGCGCTAACGACAGCCAGCAGAGACGCGGCAATCGCGGTACGGGAAACCTGCATGGATCGGACTCCGGAAGGAGGTGGGTGGCCACCCTGATAACGGCGAAAAAACGAACTCGTGACAGCCGTCACCGTGCGGGAGGGAAATAATCCCACGGCGTCAGCACCGGGGCAAATCGGAGTGCGGGTAACCCCGACCCACGCCAACGCCTCGAGATCATGAAGCCGTAGAAGCAAAGCCTGTCCCGGGCAGGGAGCACGTGTCGTGCCGAACAGGATTGCTACCTTGCCCTTGAACGGGGCCCCATACACTCGTCGCTTTCCAGCCATGTTCCTGCTCCGGATGGGGTGCCTCCCACCCGGGAAACGTCACCTTATCAGGGCGTGCGAAAAACGGGGTCCACCTCTCCCTCACGCCCCGGCGGCACCTCTTGGGTTCCCAACATCCTGTGGTTCTCCATGGCCTGTCCTCCTGGCCCGCTACTCTCAAAGGGGAAAGGCAGGTGTCTCGCCGGCTCGGGAGCGTCAAAAGTCGCCGCTGCTCGGTCTTGCGGATCGTCGCCGGGGCGAGGATACGACCAAGGCTCCTCAATCGTTCGCCGACCCCTCGCCTCCCGTCAGGAAGCCCCAATCGCAAGCGCGGGGAATGCGGGTAGCACCCCGCCCCGCTCCACCTAGGGCAGATGCGATCTAGCTGGAAAGCAGCCGTCGGGCGGCCGCCTGCTGCTCGGACGTGCCCACGACGGTCACCTCGTCGCCCGTCGCCACGATGAAATCGGGGCCTGGACTCGGGACTGTGCGGCCGCCGCGGCGCACGGCTATCACCGTCGCGCCGGTCGTGGAACGGACCTGCAGTTGGCCGATCGAACGTCCTACGGCGTGGCTCGCCTCGGGGATTCGGCAGGCCTGCACGTTTGAAAGCCTGCTGGCGTGGGCATGGAGCCCGGGGGTCGCGCGGAGGACGCCGTAGTTTGCCAGCCGCATGCGGTTGACGAGGTCGTCGATCGTCTCCTCCGGGACGTCGTAGATCGAGAGCACCCGGTCGAAGAGCGAGAGGGCCGTCTCGAACTCGGCAGGGATCACCTCGTCGGCACCCAGGGCCTTGAGCTCTTCAACCTCCAGCACGTATTCGGTGCGCACGAAGATCCGCACCGTCGGGGAGAGTTCGCGGGCCACGCAGACACTGCGGCGGCTATTTGCCGCATCGGAAATCGCGATCACATACGCCCGCGCCCGAGTGATCCCGACGTGGTCGAGAATGGCGGCCCGCGTGCAGTCGCCGTAGTGGATATCGAGCCCGAACGACCGTTCGCGGCGGACAGTCTCCGGGTTCAGTTCGAGGACGACGTGCGGCACGCCAAACTCGGCGAGGGCCGCGGCGAGGTTGTGGCCATTGAGTCCGAAGCCGGCGATGATCACGTGGTTGGTGAGCTGCGGTCGATCGTCGGCAGGGGCGGCGTCGGCCAGCCAGCGGCCGCACCAACGGGTGCGGGACAGCCGATCGAGCCACCCAGGCAGCGCCGCGGCCACGAGCGGCGTGGTGGCCATGGTGATCACGGCCGCGGCGAGGAAGGTCTGGTAGTCGTTGCGGGTGAGCAGGCCGGCCTCCGCCCCACGGGACCCGAGTACGAAGGAAAACTCACCGATCTGCGCGAGCGTGGCCCCCGCCAGCAGGCTTGTCCGAGGCGGGAATCCCGCGAGCATGGCCGGCACCGCCGTGGCGGCGGTCTTAGCGAGCAGGATCGCGGCCACTGTGACCGCGACGAGGGTCGCATGCTCCATCAGAAAGCGGATGTCGAGGAGCATTCCGACCGACACGAAGAACAGGCTTGCGAGCGTATCGCGAAACGGCAGCACTTCCGTGAACGCCTGGTGGCCATATTCGCTCTCGGAAAGCATCAGCCCCGCAAGAAACGCGCCCAGGGCCAGCGAGAGGCCGGCCTGCGCGGTGATCGCTGCCGTGCCCAGGCAGACCAGCACGATCGTCATCAGGAAGAGCTCGCGGTTGCGCTGTCGCACCACCGCGTGCAGTATTCGCGGCACGGCGTACCGGCCCACGAGGAGCACCGCGGCCACGACGGCCAGTCCAGCCACCACCGATGCGATCGGATCCTGGAAGAGCTGCGCCGGGTGGTGTGCAGCGACCTCAGGAGCCTGTCCGGCCGCCGGCACCGCGCCGGCGGCCTTCGCCAGCAGTGGCACCGCGAGCATCGCGACGACGACGACGAGGTCTTGGAGCAGGAGCACGGCGATCGCGATCCGGCCGTGGGGCGTCGCCATTTCGCCGCGGTCGGCCAGCAACTTGAGCACGATGGCGGTGCTCGACATGGCGACGAGCATGCCGGCGAATACAGCCTGGGGTAGCGTGCCGAGATACCAGCAGGTCGCCGCCGCCACCAGCGCCGTCGTGCCGACAATCTGCGGTAGGCCGATCCGCCCCATCAGCGGCAGCATGACGAGCAGCCGTGACAGCGAGAACTCGAGACCCACCGTGAAGAGCAGCACGACCACACCGATCTCGGCCAGCATCTCGACGACCTTGACGTCCGCGACGAGCGAGAGCCCGTAGGGGCCGACGAGCACGCCGGCGACGAGCAGGCCGACGACGCTTGGAACCTTCGCGTGGCCGAAGGCGAAGACGACCGCCGCGGCGACGGCGAACACGATAACGAGATCGGTGAGGAACATCGTGCCAGCCGGATAGGGTCGGAGGGAAGGCGGAGGCAGTCGTCCGGCAAGCTCGGAAAAACAGCCTGCCAGGAGCCCACGGTTCAACAGAGCGTAGCGCCGGCAGCGGGGAAAAGCCACGGTTTCGCGGCCGGAGTCTGTCTTGGGGGGGCCGCCGTTGCCTGCTAGCCTCTCGCCCGCCTCGGAGGGCTCTTGTATGCGTCGATTTTCAGCCAGCTTGGGTCGCCGTCTCGCCAGCGGCGCGGCGTTCACGCCGGTCACGCTCGTCATGGCAGTCATGGCATTTGTCGCCACGCCGCTTCTGGCCGATGACACGGCAGACGAACGCCGGGTGTGTGAAATGCGGGTCGAGAGCGAACTCTTCGCCGCCGACGGGGATCAGCCCGTCGCCCGCAGCCTGACGTTGTTTCATGAGGGAGCCGCGTGGGATTTTCTCGAACTTCCCTCCAGTCGTCGGGGTGGGATGGCCCTCGGCGAGATCGTGCTGCACGATCCCGCGCGGGAGCGGGTACTCGTGATCGATCCCGTCCGTCATCTCAAGACGCAGGTCGAATTAATCCATCTTGAGCGGCTGAGCGTGTCGCTCGCCAAGTGGGCACGGTCGAGCGATGACCGCCTCGTCCGCTGGGCCGGAGGCCCCGATTTCGTCAGTGGTTTCACGCAAACGGCCGAAAGTTTCGAACTCGTCGGCCCGCGGGTGAAGTATGCGGTGGCCTATGAGGAGGCCCCGACCAAGGAGGCCGCCGGCACGTACCGGAGGTTCGCCGACACGGCGATTCTCTTGAAGGCGCTGTTGCACCCGGGTGGCATCCCGCCGTTTCCCAGGCTTGCTGTCAATCAACGCCTCGAGGATGCCGGTGCGATCCCTACCGAAGTGACCCTCGAAATCGACTCCAAGCTCGCGCCACTCGATGTCCGTACCGCGCGACTGCGGTGCGTCCATAAGCAGCATCCACGACTGCTCGCAGGCGATCTTGATCGTATCGAGGAGGCGAAGTCCCAGATCGCCACCGCCGAAGCGGTCGACCTAGCGACGTTCGCAGGCCGCGATCAGCCCGAGCCCGTTCGGTCGGAAGCACCCGGATCATGAGCGACGTGGGGCGCCTCCATCCCGCGCCGGCACGACTGGTCTGAGCGGAGGAGTTTTCTCTGTAGGCAAGAAACTCTGCCCGACCGGTCGATATTTCCTGGGTCGCACATCTTTCCTAACCGAACGCGTCGCGACGCACGCCTGCGGCGGGATGCGAACGGAAAGGAAGGGGGCCGTCTTCGGGCGGTGGTCCGGGGTACACGTGGATCGTGCTCGCGGGTGGTGCCGCGGCCGGTAAGGTGACATCTGTACACCGTATGTGATACATTTCAGCAAACCAGTGACTTCAGGCATTCACAACGGAGGGGCTCAATGCTCGTGCTTTCACGCAAGCAGAACGAACGGATTCGGGTGGGGGAATCTGTCGTGGTGACGGTGGTCCGCGTCAGCGGCGACAAGGTGCGGATTGGCATCGAGGCGCCGCCGAACGTCCGCGTGCTCCGCGACGAACTCGACGACGACAGTCTCGGCACCGTCACGCTCGAGGGCGGCGTGGAGCTGCCCATTCCACGCCTGCTGGGCTTCGCAGGCTGAATCGTTCGGATTTCGGGCCGCCGGGGCTGCCGCAGGATGCGGCCCCGGCGGCCGGTCCGGCTGGAACTGTCCGTTTTCCAAGGGTTGGCGCAGAATCGGGTCATGCCAGTCCCCGCCAAACGTACCGAATCATCCGTGGAAGACTCCACCGCAGTCCTGTCGGCGACCGACGGCGGCGATGTCGTGGCCGCCGTCCCGTGGGGTCGTGTCGGCAGGACAGTCATGGGCGGGATCGCGCTGACGCTGGTGGTCTTGGGTTGCGCTCTGGCAGTCGTCACGCGGCACGTGCCGGAGTTCTATCGACAACGGATGGTCTTCGCTGAAGAGCCGCTTCAGGAACTCTCCGCACGGCGGCTGTTGAGCGATCTGTCGGCCCTGCAGGCGGCCTTCACTCGGGATGGCGATTGGGAGGCCGCGATCGACGAGGACGACATCAACGCCTGGCTCGCCATAGACCTGCCGCGGAACCACCAGCGGCTGCTCCCGGGCCTGGCCTCCGCGCCCCGCGTACGGCTGTCGCCAAAACGAATCGAGGCGGGCCTGCGGCTCGGTGTCGGCCCGCTCTCAGCGGTCGCGTGGATGACAGCGGAGATTCGGCTGCGTGAGCCGAACCAACTGGCGATCGTCCTCGACGAAGTGCGGCTGGGAGGGCTGCCGTTGCCGCGTGGGCCGGTCCTCGCCGAGATCGCGACGCGATGCCGCCGGCTGGGGGTGGTGACGGCGTTGCGGCCGCTGGACGGCCGCAACGTGCTTGTGATCTACATTCCGTCCACGTACGTGGAGGGCGGCACGAGCCATTGGCTCGAATCGCTCGCGATCGGCGAAGGTACGATCGCGGGATCGGGGCGGACGTTTCGCGGCCGCGAACGGCCGCCGGAGCGGTGAAGGATCTGGGGCAGGACGGTCGGGAGGAGCCGCCGCGGGCGGCATGGAGGATTGATGGCGACACTACGATTCTTGGGGGCGGCGGGTGTGGTCTCGGGTTCTCGGCATCTCGTCGAGGCCGGCGGCCACCGCGTCCTCATCGACTGCGGACTCTTCCAGGGGGAGAAGGAACTTCGCGAGCGGAATTGGGATCGATTCTTGGTGCCGCCCGCCTCGATCGATGCCGTGGTGCTGACGCACGGGCACATCGACCACTCCGGGTTCTTGCCGCGGCTGGCCCGCGAGGGATTCAGGGGGCCGATCCTCACATCGCCGGCCACGGCCGACCTCTTGGGGCTGCTCCTCTACGACTCGGCGAAATGCCAGGCGGAGGACGCCGTGTACGCCAATCGCAAGGGATATTCTCGGCACAGCCCGGCGCTGCCGCTCTACGAGGAGCGGGATGTCGATCAGGCACTGCGGCTCGTGCGGCCAGTGCCGCGGGAGGTGTGGTTCGACCCGGCCCCCGGTGTGCGCTGCCGGTTCCATGAGGCCGGCCACATGCTCGGTAGTTCGTTTATTGAGATGGAACTGGCGCGGGAGGGGGAAGGCAGCCCGCTGCGGATCGTCTTCTCAGGCGACGTCGGTCGCTTCAATGCGCCGCTCTACAAGGATCCGGTGTCGCCGCCACCCTGCGATTACCTCGTCTGCGAGAGCACCTATGGCGACCGTGACCACACGCCGGCACGGCCGCTGGATGAGCTAGAGGCCGTCACCAACGAGGCGCTTCACCGCGGGGGAATGATGCTCGTGGCGTCGTTTGCGATCGGCCGATGCCAACAACTCGTGTATCTTCTGAGGACGCTGATGGCGGCGGGACGGGTGCCCGAGACACCGGTCTGGGTCGACTCGCCCATGGCCGTCGATGCGATGGAGGTCTTCAAGAAGCACGGTGGCGAACACGATTTCAGCGAGGCAAAAATGCAGGGCGTGGCGGAGTCGCTCGCCAGTCCATTCGTGCGGATGGCGAAGACGGCCAACGAGTCGAAGGCTATCAACAATCATCACGGGCCCGGCATCGTCATCGCCTCGAGTGGCATGATGAACGGCGGGCGGATCCTCCATCACCTCGCCCGCCGGCTGCCCGACCCGAAGACGACGGTGCTCGTGGCGGGCTTCCAGGCCAAGGGCACCCGCGGCCGAACCCTGCTCGACGGCGCCGAGTTTCTGCGAATCCACGGCCGCGACATCCCGGTGCGGGCCGTCGTGAAAAAGGTCGACGCCCTCTCGGGCCATGCCGACCGCCACGAACTTGACCGCTGGCTCGGCACGTTGCCGGCCCCGAAGCGGACCTTCCTCGTGCACGGCGAGCCGCCCGCGGCCCGCGGCCTGGCCGAGTTTCTCAGGTCGGGTCGTGGCTGGGACGTCCACGTGCCTACGATCGGCGAGACTGTAGACCTCGACGCCTGATCCCCGAACAACCCGAACCACGAGTCGCCCGCCACCATGGCCAAGAAATCGCAGCCCGCCGCCCCGACGACCAAGCCGTGCAGCACGCTGCCCGACACCACACTCGGCGACAACGTGGCACTCGTCGCCGAAAACATGGAGCGGATTCTCGGCTCACCGAGTTATCTGCTCGCGCAGGACGACCCCAAACTCCTCACCCGCGAGGAGATGCGAGGCGTGCGGATGCTCCTCGAACTCGGTAAGCCGGAAATCGCGCTTCAGGCCGACAATATCAAGTCGACGGTGATCGTGTTCGGTGGTACGCAGATCGTCGAACGCCAGGCGGCGGAGCGGCGGTTCTCGGAGTCGCGGCAGGCGGCACAGGCCGCGCCGACCGACCGCCGGCTCGCCCGTGAACTGGAGCGGTCCGAGACGCTTCTGTCGATGAGCCGCTTCTATGACGATGCGCGGCGGTTCGCCCGTATCGTTTCGATCGACAACCAGTGCGAGGATGAGCGGGACTACGTGATCATCACTGGCGGCGGTCCAGGCATCATGGAGGCCGCCAACCGGGGCGCCTTCGACGTCGGTTGTAAGTCGATTGGGCTGAACATCAAGCTCCCTGCAGAGCAGCAGCCCAATCCATTCATCACGCCCGAACTCTGCTTTCAGTTCAAATATTTTGCCCTGCGAAAGTTTCACTTCATCCTCCGCGCAGCGGCTGTCGTGCTTTTTCCCGGTGGCTTTGGCACGCTCGATGAGATGTTTGAGACGCTCACGCTGCGGCAGACCCACCGCATGCAACCCGTACCGATCATTCTCTACGGCCGCGAATACTGGTCGAAGGTGATCGACTTCCGCTTCCTGGCCGACACCGGTGTGATTGCCGACGCCCACCTCGACCTCTTCAGCTACGCAGAATCCCCCGAGGACGCCTGGCAGCAGATTCTGGAGTTTCACGCCCCAAAGCCGCGCGGCGGACAGGCCTGAGGCCATGATGCATCTGTCAGACGAGTTCCTGCCTGGAAAGACGCCACCGACCGGTCGCGTGGCCCTGGTCACGGGTGGAGCAGTGGGCATTGGCGCTGCGGTGGTCCGTGGCCTCGCCGGCCGTGGGTTCGCAGTAGCGATCCACTGCCATGCCTCGCTACGGGAAGCTCGGGACCTCGCCGCGTCGCTCGTAGCCGCCGGCCTGCCGAGCCTCGCCCTGACCGCAGACCTGCGGGACGAAGGGGCTACGCGGACGATGGTCCACCGCGTCACCGACCATTTCGGACGGATCGACGCGCTGGTGACCTGCGCCGGCATCGACCGCCCTGCCCCGCTCGAAGAGACCACCGCCGATGACCTACAAAATCATTTCCTCGTCTCCTGCATGGGCGCGTTCGTGACGGCCCAGGAGGCGGGTGCGACCATGGTGCGACAGGAGAGCGGCGGGGGTATCGTCATGCTTGCGGCGTCGACGGCGGGTCCACCGCGTCCCGGCCACGTGGGGGCGATCACGGCCGCCGCCGCACTGCCGGGGCTCGTGGGGGCGTTGGCCGCAGAGTTCGCAGCCCGTAACCCCCGCGTACGGGTCAACGGTCTCCTGACGAGCGCCGCCCATCCGGGAGACGCGATCGTCGCGGCCGACATCGCCGAAGCGGTGGCATTTTTAATCGGCAACGGCTCGGTCAACGCCGTGTGTCTGCCGGTCGGTGTGGCGGTGGGTTAGATGCGTGTCTCGCCAGCTCAGGGGCGGCAAAAGTCTCGTCGCCGGGGCGAGGATACGCCCAAGGCTCCTCGAGCGTTCGCCGACCCCCCTCGGCTACCCTCTCCGAGGTGCCATCGCGCCGCTATGCCAAAAGCGGAGCCGCTCTAGCCTCGTGGCAGGCGGATCGTGAAGGTGGTCCCCACGTCCGGCGTGCTCTCCACTGCAACGGTTCCACCGTGCGCCTGCACGATATGCTTGACGATCGAAAGGCCGAGGCCCGTGCCCCCCAGGTTGCGACTGCGGGCCTTGTCGACGCGGTAGAATCGCTCGAAGAGCCGCGGGAGATGCTCGGCCGCGATGCCGCAGCCTTCGTCGCGGACGCGAATCGTCAGGTGGCTGGCCCCCGCCTCTGTCTCCTCGGCGCTGGCCGAGAGCCACACCGCCTTGCCGGGGGCGGTGTACTTGATCGCGTTGTCGATCAGGTTTATGACGGCCTGCTCGAGGAGCGGTGCGTTGACGGCGGCGCTGAGTTCGTCGGGGCAGGATGTCTCGAGCGTGAGATTCCGGTCGGCGGCCCGCAAGCCGCAGTCACCCACGGCTGCTGCCAGCACGTCCGCGACGGCCACGGTCTCTACCGGGAGATTGCCCGCCCCCTCGCTCTGCTCGATCCGCGACAGAGCCAGCAGGTCCTCGATGATCGCCGCGAGTCGGTCGGCCTGCCGGGCGACGATCCCGAGAAACCGCCTGGTATCGGCAGGATCGTCCATCGCACCGTCGAGGAGAGTCTCCACGAAGCCTTTAATCGAGGCGATGGGTGTCTTCAGTTCATGCGACACATTGGCGACGAAATCGCGGCGGACGTTCTCGAGCCGCTGCACGTCGGTGACGTCGTTGAGAACGATCACGGCTCCTCCGTCGCCAGAAACGTCGCGAAGCGCCGTTCCTCGGAGCCGGATTGTGCGGTCTCGCGCGTTGCCGAGCACCAGATCGTCCTCGACGGGCTCACGGCAATCGATGGCCTTGAGGGCGAAGCGCCGGAGGTCCGGGTTGCGGATCACATCTTGGAGCGGACGGCGGATGGCGTGCTCGATCTCGACGCCAAGCAGGTCGGCGGCGGCGCGGTTGATGCCGACGATCCGCTGCCGGGCGTCAATTGCCAGCACCCCCTCGATCATGCTACCGAGCACCGCCTCCTGCTGAGTGCCCTGCCGTCCGATCGTCAGACCGCGTTCCACGAGCTGCTCGCGGAGCAGGGTGAGGGCCGCGGAGAGATCGGCGATCTCCGCCACGTCTGCCGTTGGGATCGGTGCCGTGATGTCGCCGGCTGCCATCCGGGCCGTGGCACCGGCGAGTTCCTCGACGGGGCGGGCCACCCGGCGGGCGAGCGCGTAGCCGCCGGCCGAGGCGACCGCTGCGGCGGCGGCGCAGCCGACGAGCAATCGACGTTGTCTGGCGGCCAGGCTGCGGTCCGATTCGGCAGTGTCGGCCGTCGCGATGATGAGCGCAGTCGGCCGGCCGGCGGGGCCCACGGGTACGGCGACGGCGAGCGACCGGCGACCGGAGGCGAGGTCGTAATGGCTCGCGCTGGCCACACGGCCGTCACGCGCCGCGGCGAGCAGGCCGTCGTCGCTCCCCGTGGCCGCGGGGGACGACGCTGCGGCGGGAGCGGTGAGTGGATCGCCTGCGGGTGTGAATAACCGCAGGTCGATCCGCGTCGATGCCAGATTTCTACGGGCGAAATCGGAGAACGCCCCCGGGTCGGCGGCCATGCCGCCGTCGCCGAACACCGCGGCGATGGCCCTGGCCGAATCGATCATCCGCATCCGCTGGGCTTCATCGACGATGTCCGCCAACTGGACGCTCGCGATCCAGAAACCGACGGCCAGCGTCATCGTTACGAGCGCACACCAGCCTGCGAAGAGATGCCAGACGAGTCGGGTGCGCGGCATGAACTCAGGCGGCCGGGCCAGAGAGGGAATGGGAGGCGACGAACAGCAAGTGTCGCATCCGCAGAGGCTGCGGAAAAGGACCGCAGCGGCCGGAATCGTTGCCGGAGCCGATCAGCTGCGAAAGCGGTAGCCCACGCCCCGCACCGTTTCGATATATCGCCCCTGATCGCCGAGTTTTCGCCGCAGACCCGCCACCTGCACGTCGACCGACCGCTCGGTCACGGGGTAGTCCTCCCCTTTGACGGCATCGACGATCTGCGTCCGAGTGTAGGCCCACCCGGGCCGCTTCGCCAGGAACTGCAGGAGGGCGAACTCCGTGTAGGTCAGTTCGATGAGGCTGCCGGCGAGCGTGACCTCGTGGCGGCCCGGATGAATCGAGAGGTCGTGGACGTCGATGGTCGTCTCCTGATCCTCGCGTCGCCGAGAATCATCGCGTCGCAGAATCGCCTTAATCCGGGCAGTGAGCACCCGGGGGCTGAACGGCTTGGCGATATAGTCGTCGGCGCCGCGGTCGAGGCCGGCGACCATGTCGCTCTCCTCACTCTTGGCGGTGAGCATGACGATGGGAACCTCACGGGTCTTCGGATCGGCCTTGAGCCTGCGGCAGACCTCCAGGCCGTCTACCGCGGGCAGCATCAGGTCGAGCACGATCAGGTCGGGGGGCTGCCTGCGGGCCGCCTTCAGCGCCTCCTCGCCACTGCCTACGCACTCGACGACGTAGCCCTCTTTGGTGAGGTTGTAGCGGACGAGTTCGAGGAGATCCTCCTCGTCGTCGACGACGAGCACCCGGGGCTTCACCTGCTCCTGCGTCCCGCGATTTTTCAAGGACACGAGGTTCGACTCCTCATGGGTCTGGTGGTCGACGAGGCTCATCGAATGCAGAGCTGACATGATGCAAGGATAGTCGACACCGACCAGGTCAACGAAACGTGAGAGTTTCGTGAGCGCGACGAGACCCTATTCGACCGACGTGGATCGCCGGTTCGGGGGCGGCAAAAGTCTCGTCGCTGGGGCGAGGATACGCCCAAGGCTCCTCGAGCGTTCGCCGACCCCCTTGCCTCCCTCCTCCAAGGTACCATCTCGCCGCTCGACAAACGGCAGATGTGCTCTAGGAAAGCAGCAGTTCGACGTCCTCTGGTGTGAGGCTGGCGATCATGGTCTCGTCGGCTCGCACGATCGACTCGGCCAGCTCCCGCTTGCGATCCTGGAGGGCTAGAATCTTTTCCTCGACCGTGTCGCGGGCAATGAGTCGGTAGGCGAAGACCCGCCGTGTCTGACCGATGCGGTGGGCGCGATCAACAGCCTGGGCCTCTACTGCCGGATTCCACCAGGGGTCGAGGATGTAAATGTAGTCGGCCGCTGTGAGGTTGAGGCCCTGGCCGCCGGCCTTGAGGCTCACGAGGAACAGCCTGCAGTCGGGGTCCTCCTGAAAGCGCACGACCCGCGCCTGCCGGTCGGTCGTACGACCGTCGAGGTATTCGTAGACCGTCTTCTTCTCGTCGAGCCGCCGCCGAAGAATCGCCAGGAAACTAGTGAACTGGCTGAACACGAGCACCTTGTGCCCCTCGTCGAGGACCTCTTCGAGCTGCTCGAGCAGCGTGTCGAGCTTGGCGCACGACTCGTCGACGCGGGAGTGGTCGACGAGACCCTGATGGCAGGCGGTCTGCCGGAGTCGCAGGAGCGCCTCGAGCACCGCGATCCGCGAGCGGCCGATGCCCATGCGGCCGATCCGCCCGGCGAGTTCCGCGCGGAAGTGTTCACGGAGTTCGTCGTAGGCCTTTCGTTGCGTCTCGCCGAGCTCTACGAAGAGCGTCTGCTCAGTCTTTTCCGGCAGGTCGGAGAGCACCTGCGCCTTGGTCCTGCGAAGCAGGTAAGGGCGAACGGCACGAGCCACAATATCCGTGCTGCCACGGCCATCGGCCAGAAACTTCCGTAGCCGCGACGCGCTGCCGAGTTGCCCCGGATTCAAAAACTCGAAGATGCTCCACAGCTCACCGATGTGGTTTTCCACGGGCGTGCCGGTGAGCGCCAGCCGATGCCGGGCGCGGAGGAGGCGGCAGGCCTTCGCGGCCTGGCTCGCCGCATTTTTGATGGACTGCGCCTCGTCGAGAATGACGTAGTCAAACTCGGTCTCGCGGTGGGCGATAATGTCGCGACGCAGCGTGCCGTAGGTCGTAATCACGATATCCCAATCGTCGAGCGTGCCGGTCTCGTCGGCGCGGGTCGTGCCGGTGTGGTTCACGACCTTCAGTTCCGGCGCGAACTTTCGCGCCTCCTCGATCCAGTTGAAGACGAGGCTGCGGGGTACGATGACCAGCGACGGCCGGTGCGGAAGCCCCGCCGCGCGGACATCGGCCTGTCGCCGGGCCAGCAGGGCGAGGACCTGGATCGTCTTGCCCAGACCCATGTCGTCGGCGAGGCAGCCACCGATGCCGAGTTTTTCGAGGAACACCAGCCAGCCGAGGCCTTCCCGCTGGTAGTGCCGTAGCGTGCCCTGAAAGCCGGGGGGCTCCGGTTCCGCCTCGGGCTGCTCGCCCGACGCGAGCTGCTCCCGTAGTTTGTCGAACGCCGCGTCGACGTGCGATTGCGGCTGGCCGGCGAGCAGTGCATCGAGCAGTGCCATCTGGATACGGCCAAACCGCAGTCTGCCGTCGTGTCGCTGGGCGAGCGCGGCCATTGGCTCGAACTCCTGTGCGAACGTGTCGGGCAGGATCCCGATCGAGCCATCGGGGAGTTCCACCGACCGGCTGCCGCGGGCGATCGCCTCGAGCAGCGCGGGGAGTTCGGCAGTGACGCCGCCGAAGTCGATGGCGGCGGACAGTTCGAACCAGTCGATGCCGCTGGTGACGTTCCAGGCCACGCTGCCTGCGGGGCGGTAGCGACGGCCCGCGACCTCGACCATCCATCCGCTCGCCGCGAGCTGCGACACCGAGCTGTCGAGCCGGTTACGTGGAATCTCCACGTGGTGCGTGGCAGCAGCGTCGTCGAGTGCCTGCCCTCGAGGGGCGGTCGCGCCGTACCGGGGCAGAAGCGCGAGGGCCTCCCGCTCTGCGACCCGATCGCGGCGGACGAAGATGCGGCGACTTGCATCGGCGGTGCCGCCGGCCGGATCGTCAGCAGCGATCATCATGCCGGCGTAGTCGAACCAGACCCGGCCCGCCAGTTGCACGCGGGTCTGCTGTCGTCGCCGGCCGCCTGGCGTCGCCGGTTCGTCGAGCGACACGGCGGGCGAGTCGTCGAGCACGAGCTTGGGCTGGGGCACCCCAGACTCGATCCGCCAGCCCGTCCACGCCGGCACCACGAGCCGCGGCACGTCGGACAGCATCGCGAGTCGTTCGATCAGCCCGTCGACGTGGGTGGAGGCGATCTCGATCGGTCCGCGGCGCTCGAACTGCTCCATCCAGCCTGAGGAGACCGCCGCCGTAGCCGCATCGGCCGTCGACTGAAGCCGCGCAATGCGGTCGGAGAAGACGACGAGTCCCGCCCGGAGGATCGCCTTGGGTTCGTTGAGCGGCTTCCGCTGGCTGCCGCGCACGAGCATGCCGCGGAGCGTAGCCTTCGCGGGCCTGGGGAGCGGTTCGTCGTCATCCACGGCGGCCTGGCTGCGGGGTTTTGCGGGCCGCACGTCCTCGTCGTCCGGCTCCAGCACGAAGGCAAACTCCCAGGGTGTGCCCCCGTCCCACGTCAGCGGTACAACCCGCTCCGGGTCGCGCCGTGGCTCCGGCTGGACAACGAGCCGACCGGCCTCACAGAGCATCGCGAGGTGCGTGGCCGCCGACTTCGGGCTGACGACAACCCGTGAAATCGTTCGCCGTTCGGGCGACTCGGGGAGGCCGCCGTCGCCGGCCGCCGCAGCGCCCACGAGTTGCTCTACGATTGACCGTTCTTGCGGCTCGAGCTGGTCGAGTTCGACTTCGCCAGGACCGAGCACGACCGGCCGCGGGCGACCCGTCGCGTTGCCGGCGACGTCGAGTTGCATCCGCGAGGGTACAAGCACGGCGGCCCTCGCGTCGGCCGACGCGCCCAGGTCGAGCACGAACACCAGCGCGCCGCCGGCGCGGCGTTGATCGGGGATCACGAGGGCGTGCGACCGCACGGCGGGTTCGACGAGCCGGCGGCGCTCCTCGAGTTCGGCAGCCCAGGGAGGAAGCCGCTGTGAGTTGCGTCGCGCGGAAGGTGGGGGCGTCCACGATGAAGCAGGCGCAGGCTCGCCCGCTCCGCGTCCGGCGGGTTCTCCGCCAGTGTCATCGGCCGCGTCGTCGAGGGCGTCATCTCCGGCTTCGTCGTGTGCCGGCAGATCTTCGGCGACGATGGCGAGTGTGACCGGCGTCTGGTCGTGGATGCCGGAGAGTAGCCGGCGGCGGTCGACCTCCAGAAGCACCGCCGCGAGCACGGCGCATGGTCGTCCCTCCCTGCCGGCCGGCGTCGAGCATGTGGTCTCGAGCGTCATTCCACCGCGGCGGTGGGCAGAGAGTTCGAGGCGCACCTCGTGCTCGTCGCCGTCGTCGCCGACGACGGTGGCCTTGACCTGGCCCACGCGCGGGCAGGCGACCGATGCCGGGGTGATCGTGCGGGCCCGGGCGACGTCAGCCGCGGGGAAGAGATGGAAGAGACGCTGCTCGAGAGTCTTCATGCTGCCGGTTCGGGGTGGCGACGTGTTGCGCGACGAACCGACGCCGGCGGCCTCCCGGCGCGCAACACGCTGGTTTACCACGCCGGGCAGGCGGTTGGCGAGGGCGTATCTCGAAGTCCCGGCACTGTCGAGCGACGCGGCCCGAGATCAGACCCCCTTCACGGTCGCGATCAGCTCCAGCACGTTCTCGACCGGGGTGTGCGGCATGATGCCGTGGCCGAGGTTGAAGATATGGCCGGGACGGCCGGCAACGCTGTCAAGGATCTCCTGGGTGCGCCGCCGGACCGTGTCACGGTCGGCGAACAACACGGCGGGGTCGAGGTTACCCTGCACGGCCCTGTCGTGCCCCACGATCGCCCAAGCTGCGTCCAGGTCGATCCGCCAGTCGACGCCGATCACTGAGCCTCCTGCTTCGCGCAACAGTGGCAACAGCGCCGGATTGCCCGTGGCGAAGTGGATCGTCGGCACCCGCTTCGCGGCCGCGGCGATGGCGGTGCGACTATGGGGCAGCACGTAGCGGCGGTAGTCGTCGGGAGAGAGGCAGCCGACCCAGCTGTCGAAGACCTGCACGATTTGGGCGCCGGCGTCGATCTGGGCGACGAGATACCTGCTCACCGCGCGGGCGATCCTGTCCGCGAGGTCATGCCAGGCCGATTCATGGGTGTACATCAGCGACTTCGTGTGCAGCCACGCCTTGCTCGTGCCCCCTTCGATGCAGTAGCCGGCGAGCGTGAATGGGGCGCCCGCAAAGCCGATCACCGGGATCGACGCATCGAGACCGGCACGCGTGGCGCGGACCGTGTCCATCACGAAGCCGAGGCAGTCGATGTCGGTGAGTTCGCGCACGCGATCGACGTCGGCCGCCGTGCGGACGGGGTTGTGGATCACTGGCCCCTCCCCCTGGGCGAACTCGAGATCGAGCCCCATCGGCTCGAGGATCGGGAGGAGATCACTGAAGATAATCGCCGCGTCGACGCCCAGCCGATGCACCGTGGCGATCATCACCTCCGCGGCCAGCCGCGGAGTCTTGCAGAGTTCCATGAACCCCACCTTGTCGCGGATCGCCCGGTATTCCGGCAGGTAGCGGCCCGCCTGCCGCATCAGCCACACGGGCGTCCGCTCCACCGGCTCCAACCGACAGGCCCGCAGCATGAGCGGATCGGTCGACTGGGCGGGCGGCTGGATGGAGGGGGATGGATTCATCGCCGAAGAAGTATATGTCCGCCGCGGGGCATCGGCAGGGCGCCTTCCGCAACTACAATGATCTGAATCGCCCTCCGCACGGATCTCGCATGGCCGCCTTCCTCTCCGGAATCTCCGTCGTCTGCTTTGCGGCGAGTTATGCCGTGGCGCTCGCCTGCGAGGCGTCGCGGCTGGTCTTTCGCTCGGGGGTTCGCGGCGCCGCGATGGTGTTCTTCGCCGCGGCCGGACTCTTCGCCCACACGCTGTTTTTGACTTGGCGGGCCGTCGACGCCGGGGCCGCGCCCCTCTCGAGCCCGTTCGACTGGTACCTCCTGGCCGCCTGGCTACTGGCGGCCGGCTCCCTCTGGCTCACCGTCGCCAACCCTAAGACGCCGATCGGGCTGTTCCTGCTGCCGATCGTGCTGGCGCTCATCGGTGCGGCGACACTCGCTAGCCGCGAGCCCTTCCTGCACGATGCGGCCTCGCGATTCTGGGGCCGCATCCACGGCGGCTTTCATCTCGTCTGGAGCGTGAGTGTGGTGCTCGGCGCGATTGCTGGCCTGATGTGGCTCATCCAGGCGGGCCGCCTGGCGAGAAAGCAGGCGCCCCTGCGCGGCTTTCGGATGCCGAGCCTCGAACGACTCGCCAACGTGACGGCCCGCATACCGGCGATCGCCGCGTGGGCCGCCGCGGCGGGCTTCGTCTCCGGCATCGTGCTCAACGCGGTCAACCACCGCCGCGGGCTGATCGAGATCGTGCCCTGGACCGACCCAGTCGTATTGCGGATAGCGGCCGTCGTGGCCTGGTTGGTGGCAGCCGCCTGGATTGCCTCCACCGTGCGACGGCGGCCCGAGGGTGCTCGGACGAATGCCTGGCTGGCGCTGGTTAGCCTTGCCGTGCTCGCCGGCTCGATCGCGTGGGGTCTGCTCGGCTCGACGCGGCATGGCAAGCCCGCTGCGGCCGTTCCCGCCGCCGCCAGCGAGGCTGCGCCATGACGCTGGCCCTCGTTGGAGGCACCCATCGCACCGTGCCCCTCGCGCTGCGGGAACGTCTTGCCTTTTCGGCTGAGCAGGCTTCTGAGGCACTGGCGCGGTTTCGCGACCGCTTCCCCGGCCGCGAAGGCGTGCTGCTCTCGACGTGCAATCGGGTCGAGTTCTACGCGGCAGGCGAGAACGATCTGGCTGCACCCCCTCCTGAGCAACTGGTCTCATTCCTGGCTGAATGCCGCGGAATCGATGCGGCCACGCTGGCCCCCTTGCTCGCGCGGGAGCACGACGAGGCGGTGGTGCGGCACCTGTTTGGCGTGGCGGCCGGCCTCGACAGCATGGTGCTCGGCGAGCCGCAGATCCTCGCGCAGGTCAAGCAGGCGTGGGCCATCGCCCAAGACAGCCAGACCTCCGGTCCGCTCACGGCCGGCATGTTTCAGGCGGCGCTCCGTACGGCGAAGCGGGTGGCGACGGAGACGGCGCTGGGCCGTGAGCGGGTCTCGATCCCGAGCGTGGCCGTCGCCGATTTTGCCAGCGGTGTGTTCGAGCGGTTCGACGACAAGCGGGTGCTGCTCGTGGGTGCCGGCAAGATGGCCGCGGAGACGCTGCGGTATCTTCGGGCGGCGGGCGCGAGGGACGTCGTGATCGTCAATCGCACTGCGTCCCGGGCGAGCGACCTCGCGGCACGACTCGACGCGCGGCCGGCGGCGTTCGACAACCTCGTACGCGAACTGGTGGCCGCTGATCTCGTGGTGAGCACGACCGGTGCCAGCGACCATGTTGTGCCGCTCGACCTTTTCATGCGGGCCGAGGGCCGCCGCGAAGGACGGCCACTCGTGGTGCTCGACCTCGCCGTGCCCCGTGATTTCGATCCGCGGATCGGCGAGCGGCCGGGGGTGTGGCTGTATTGCATCGACGACCTCGCCGCCGCGTGCGAGACCAACCGCCACAGCCGGCAGCGGCAACTGCCGCAGGCGCTGGCGATCGTCGACGAGGAAACCCGCCGCTTGATGGGCGACATGCACCACCGCACCACGGCGCCGGTGATCGAGCAGCTGCGGGCGGGCTGGACCGAGACGGGTGTGGCCGAACTCGACCGTCTCTTCCGCCGGCTGCCGGATCTTCGCGAGAGCGATCGTGCCGAGATCCGCCAGGCCTTCGACCGCTATGCCGCGAAGATGCTCCACCCGCCGCTGACATCGCTTCGCAACGAAAGCCACTCCGGCTCGCCGCACGGCCTACTCGAGGCCCTCAGGCGGCTCTTCAATCTGAAGGAGTGAGCAGCGGGGGGTGTGGAGCGGGTTGGGGTAGTGGTCGTATTCTCTGCGCTCGCGCTGGGGGCTTCCTGGCGGGAGGCGTTGCGGCTCGGGACGCGTTGCGTCGGGGGTCCTCAAGAAGCCCGGAGCGCGAGTGATGGGAAAGCGGGTGGCAAGTGAGGTGATCGCGGGGAGCGGGTTGGGGTAGTGGTCGTATTCCCTGCGCTCGCGCTGGGGGCTTCCTGGCGGTGGTTCCGACTCAAACGGCAAGGTTTCATAGTGAATCGTGTGTGAAAAGCAGCAGTGTTTTGGCTGCCAACCGGTGAGCGGCACCTTATTTTTCCCGTTATTCACCGGTCGTCGCAGCGGCGCGATCCCCTGTCGGATCGCCTCCCATGAGCGTGCGCACGAGCTCCTGGCCTCCATTCGGCCTGCTGTCGCTCGCGCTCGGCGCCGCGGCGCACAACGCCACAAACATGGCGCGTAGCCCGATGTCGAGCAGGAGGCTCATTTCGCTCCAGGACCACCCCGTTCGGGGGTGCGGCATGATTGTGGTGGATTCAGAACAGCTGGCTGATGGAGGCCTGGACCTGACTGAAAGTCACAACTCTTGCGGGAGCGACGCGGCGCACTTATTATTGAGGTCAGTCGATTGTGAACGAGATTGTAATACAAACTGAGAAAGTGGGTGCGGAAGCGATGGTCGAGAAAGCTACTGAAAAGAAATCGCCGAAAGATGTCAACAAGTCCGAGGAGATCCGCAAGATCGCCACGTTGATGAAGGCCAAGGGGGAGAAGCCCCGGCCCGTGGCCATCATCGCGATCCTTAAGAAGCAGGGCGTCGTGGTCTCGTCACCGCAGGTGAGCATGGTGCTCAAGCGCATGGGCTTTCGGCCACGGAAGCGTCGCAAAAGCGGCGACCTCTCGGCTGTGGTCGCGGCGGCCAGCAAGGGCGTGAAG
This sequence comes from Planctomicrobium piriforme, assembly GCA_945869735.1. GTDB lineage: Bacteria > Planctomycetota > Planctomycetia > Pirellulales > UBA1268 > QWPN01. The sequence goes on along the minus strand of CAMBPQ010000025.1, from coordinate 7,897 downwards.
TCCAAGTCGAAGTCGAAGATCTCGATCGAGGATCTCGTGGCCGCCAAGAAGGCCGTGGGGCGGCTGGGCGGGCTGGATCGCGCGATAGCCGCACTCGAGGCGCTCCGCCAGTTCGAGGGCTGAGCGGTTTGCTCAAGTTTGGCTGGAGGAGTTTTGTAAGCACTTTTTCTGAGCGCAGTTGTCAGCAGTGATGCACCACGTGCCGTCCGGATCGACACCGCATGGGATTGCCCCCGCCGTGTCGCCGGACGTTCTCTGCGGGCATTCTGCCCTCCGCTCACTGCATGCTGCCTGCGCTCCGCCATCCAGGCTTCGCTGGCCAGCAAGCCCGGCGTCACGGCGGGGGCAATTCCGGTCCACGGCGATCAGGGACACAGGAGGCAGGGAAAAAGGATCCAGGGGCCCTCAGTTTCGGGCAACATGCCGGGAGTGGAGGTCGTGTTGTCGGTGGCGGAGGTTGCGCCTAGAGTTTTGAAACGTGTTTCGGTTTTGACCGTTGCGACTGGAAACAGAGACATGATTGCAGCAGGCAGCCCCGAGGTGGTTGTTATCGGCGGTGGGCCGGCCGGGTCCACCACGGCCACGCTCTTGGCACAGCAGGGCCGAACGGTGCGGCTGCTCGAGCGGGAGCGGTTCCCCCGGTATCACGTTGGGGAATCGCTGATCCCGGAGACGTTTTGGGTGCTCGGTCGGCTTGGCATCCTGCCGACGCTGCGCGGCGGCCCCTTCGTCGAGAAGCACAGCGTGCAGTTCGTGTCCGAGCAGGGCCGCGTGTCGGAGCCGTTTTACTTCGCCGATTACAAGGAGCATGAGAGTTCGCGCACCTGGCAGGTGTCGCGGCAGGAGTTCGATCAGCTCTTGCTCGACAACGCCCGTCGGCATGGAGTCGACGTGCAGGAAGGGGTGCGTGTCCTTGAGGTGCTCTTCGAGGGAGAGCGGGCGGTGGGCGTGCGGGCGGTCGACGATTCGGGTGTCGAGCAGGTGATTCGCTGCCAGGTCGTCGTCGATGCCGCCGGGCAGAGCGGATTGATCCTCGACCGGCTGGGGCTCCGCCAGTGGGATCCGGTTCTGAAGAAGGCCGCGATCTGGACCTACTGGAAGGGGGCGATGCGGGAGACCGGCCGCGACGCGGGCGCCACGCTCGTGATGCAGACGGCGGGTAAGATCGGCTGGTTCTGGTACATCCCGCTGGCTGACGACATGGTCAGTGTCGGCGTGGTTGCTCCGTACGATCACCTCTTCAAGAACCGCGACTCGAAAGACCTCGAGATAATCTACGGCGAGGAAGTGGTCCGCTGTCCTGGTGTGCAGCCGCGGATCGCAGCCGCCGAACGAGTCGCTCCCTTCCGTGCGGCCAAGGAATACTCTTACCGCTCCACGAAGGTTGCCGGTGACGGCTGGGTGCTGGTGGGCGATGCCTTCGGATTTCTCGATCCGCTTTACTCTTCTGGGATTCTCCTAGCACTCAAAAGTGGAGCGCTGGCGGCTGACGCGATCGTCGCCGGGCTCGAGCAGGGCGATACGTCCGAAGACCGACTGGGCACGTGGGGTCCGGACTACGTCGCCGGCATGGATCGGATGCGAAAGCTCGTGTGCGGCTTCTACGACGGCCTCAACTTCGGCCAACTCGTCAAGCAACACGGCGAGTCGAAGCAACTGATCACCGACATCCTGATCGGTGACTTCTTCAAGGACGGCATCGACGCCCTCTGGCCCCTGATGAATGCCTCGATGGATGATGCTGCCAGTGTGGCGAGTGCCGGAAAACCTGCCTGAATCGCCCTCTGCGGCTGCTCAGGCTGGCGACGATGGTTGGGAGCGGGTGACGTCCGGCGGTTTGCGGCTACTCCAAGCCCAGGCCGCGGTAGTGAGTTCGCCGTCCCGCCCCTGCCCCGGTGCCGGTCGTTCACTTTGGCCATCCTGGCCTCCGCTCATTGCACGCCGTTTGCGTTTCGCCATCCTGGCTCCGTTGGCCGTCGAGCCCGGCTCCAAGGCAGGTGCTGCCCGGGGCTCCTCGCAGAGTGTGCTACGGCAAAAGAACAGCTACGGCCGCCACTCGACGCCGAGGATCGAAACGTCGTCGAGTGGGCCGTTGGGCACGCACCACGTCTCGACGGCCTCGAGCAGGGTCGACACGCCCGTGTCGATCGCCGCCCCTCGGGAGGCTGCGATGCACGCGGCCATGGCGTCGTCGCCGTACGGGTTACGGTCTTTGTCCATCGCCTCCGGCACGCCGTCGGAGTAGAGGAAGAGCCGGTCGCCGGGAGCGAGTTGTAGCGTGCTCTGCGAATACTCGACGTCGGGCACGAATGCGATCGGGAAACTCTCAGTCGTGTGGAACTCGACGTCGCCGCCGGAGGCGGGCACCCGCACGAGGGCCGGATGGCCGCCCGAGCAGTAGTCGAACCGGCCGCTGGGCAGGTGGAGCACGCCGTAGAGCATCGTGAAGTAGAGGCCGGAGAACTCGTCGGCCTGGAAGAGCTTGTTGAGCTGCGTGGCCACCTCGGCCGGCGGTACGACGGCCACGCGGCCATCCGCTCCCTGTCGCACCAGCAGCGACTGGTCGGAGACCTTGGGCGTGAGGAAGCGGCCGACCGTGACGGCCATCAGCGACGAGGGTACGCCGTGGCCACTGACGTCGACCACGAAGAGCCCCGCATGCTCGTCGTCGAGCAGGAAGACGTTGAGGAAGTCGCCAGCGAGGCTTTGGCAGGGGACGTATTTCCAGGAGATGCTCGTGCCGGGGATCTCAATGTCTTCGGCGGGGAGGAGCGACCGCTGTACCTTGGCGGCGGCCTTGAGGTCGCGGACCATGTGGGCGTTGATCCGCGAGATCTCGGTGTTGAGCGCGGTCAGCTCCCCGTTCGATTTCTGCAGCCCGTCGCGGGCCACTGAGAGTTCTTGGTTGGCCACCACGAGCTCTTGGTTCTTCGAGACGGCGTTTTCGAACGTCGAGACGAGGAGGTTGAGCACCTGCTGGCGGCCGGCACGCACCCGGAACTTCTGCCCGGCGAGCGTGACCTCGAGCATCTCGTCGCCCGAGTCATCGGCAGCGGTGAGCGGTGTGGCGAGCAGCGACTGCATGCGGGCCAACAGGTAGTCGGGCTCGTAGGGCTTGGTGACGTAGTTGTCGGCCCCGGCGTCCAACCCGCGGATGATGTCGATCGAATCCGAGAGAGTCGACAGAAGGATGAACGGTACCGTTCGGAGCGCGGGGTCGGTCTTCACCGCCTTACAGAACTCGTAGCCGGTCATCTCCGGCATCTCGATGTCGGAGACGATGATGTCGGGCCGCCGCTCCCGGGCCATGGCCAACGCCAGCGCGCCGTTTTCCCCCCAGCGGACCGTGTGGCCGGCGTCCAGGAGCCGCCGCTGCAGCATCTTCGCCTGCATGCGGCTGTCTTCGGCAATCAGCACGTCGACGCCAGTCGGATTCACAGCCGCACCGCCGTCTGGTTCCTGTGCCACATGCTTCGCCCGCGTCAGGTGAACGTGGCGAGGGCCGTCGGGGCATCCTTGTGGATGCTGAAGAGCTTATCGAGATTCGTGATCTTGAAGACCGTGAGGATCTCCGGACGAATCCCGCACATCTTTAGCCGACCCTGGCCTTTCGAAATCTTGCGATGCAACTGCCCGAGGAGGCCGAGCATCGCACTCGACATGAACTCAACATTGGCGAAATCGATCAGCATGTCAGGCCCCGTAGCCTTGCCGATGAGTTGCGTCACTTCCGTGCGAATCTCATCGAGGACGGTGTCATCGAGGATTTTCTTGTCCTTGAGGAGGACGAGATGGATGTCCCCCTTTTTCCCAGTCTGGATGCGACGGAACTGGTCCATAGATGTTTACTCAGGCAAGGGTGTAAAGCGGGGCAAGATGTGCCATCCGTAGGCAAGAGCGTAGCGTTTTGAGACAGGCCCTGCCAGCAGTCGGGCCGCAGGGGCGGCGGGCCGCAGAGCCGCCGCAGTTTGCCCGCTGTCGCACCGACTCGTCCCGTGGCAACGATTCTTCTCATGAGCGGCTTCAAAAAGTCCGATCGCTCCACAGGTAGGGATTGTGGCGGTTGGAGGGGGCGTGCCGATGTCGGTGGCCGCCATGAGGCTGCCGAGGGGGAAAGCATGATCGTTCGACTGCTTGCGTGCATGCTCCTGCCGTGGTCGGTGGCCGTGGCCCAGGAGATCGTGGGCGATCCCCTCCCGGCCGATTCGTTTCCGGTGGTGGCCGGCGAAGTGGCGGCGATGGAAAATGTGCGGGACTATGTCGTCTTCGATGTCCTCTTCCTCGATCGTGACAACGCGACGAACAACCAGCCGACCCTCGTCGAGGGACCGAACGTCCCTGGGGCCGGCGGCACAGTCCTCACCACGCGGAGCATGACGCCCACGACTGCCCCCGGCATGCGGCTTTTCGTGGGCCGCCATGACTGTGACCAGACCGGCTGGGAAATCGGCTACTGGAGCGCCTACGGCTGGTACGGCGACGCGCAGGCCGACCTCGTCGGCGGACTCGCCGTGCCCGGCGACCTAGGCTTAGCGGTGCCGGGCTGGAACCAGGCCAGCACGGTGCGGACCGGGTGGTCGTCATCGCTCAACGTGGTCGAGCTGAACCTCCTGCAAAGTGATTTTTCTGGGCGTTGCGATCCCCGTTCGCGGTGGCCGACGCTGCGCTGCCGGCAGGAGACGGAGTTTGACTGGATCGGCGGCCTGTTCTGGGCGGGCCTCGACGAACAGGCTGCGCTACGGGTCACGGTGGCGGCGGGCGAGCCGACCACGGCCTATCGGGTGGCGACGAGCTCGAATCTCTTCGGCGGGCAACTGGGCATGCGGGGCAGGAGGACATGGGATCGCTTCTCCCTGGAAGGGGCGCTGAAGGCCGGTCTGGGTGGTGCGTGGCTCTCGCAGTCGGCGTCACCGATCACCAGTTCGCTCTCGTCCGACTTCGAATGGCGGCCGGGCCGCGAGGCGGCCGACACCGGCCTGGGCTTCCTCTCGAGCATGAACCTCTCGATGGCCTACCGGTTCACCGACGTGTGGGGACTGCGGCTGGGCTACAACCTTGCCTGGCTCAGCGGCGTGGCGCTCGCCCCTAACCAGTGGGACTTCACCGACACTCCCACCAGTGGCACCGGCGTTCAAGACGCCGGAGGCGTGTTCCTCCACGGTGCGAACGTGGGCCTGGAAGCCCGTTGGTAGGTGCCCGCCGCGGGTGAAGTGCTCTCGACCGCATTCGACTTTGGTGGAACGCCGGCTCGGGGGCGGCAAAAGTCTCGTCGCCGGGGCGAGGATACGCCCAAGGCTCCTCGAGCGTTCGCCGACCCCCTTGCCTCCCTCCTCCAAGCTGCCATCTCGCCGCTCCACCAAAGGCAGATGCGCTCGAGGGATAGCCTGGTCAATGGCACTTCCGTAACCATGTTCGGAATGATGAGCATCTCGTGAGCCGCTGGATAGGCTTTCCCGACCGTGCCGAGCTGAACACGGAAGCCCGCCTCACCCACCCGGTGGTGAAGATTTTGCTGGGTCGGCGCTGCCGGCCTCCGAGTCCGGCCCAGTCGGTCGGCGGCCCACGGGCAGGCGAGACAGGCGGCGTTGCCGCTGTACGCAGGCCTGCGCGTCCGTGAAGGTCAAGATTCTCGCGCCGAGCGACATGCGCCGTTCTGGAGAAATTTCCATAATCGTGACGCGAGTGCGACACGACCAACGGTTCTGATCGCATTCAAAATCCGTTGCCCGTAAGGGCGTGTGGGTTCAAGTCCCACCCCCGGCACTCTTGGATTCAAGGGGCGGGTCAGTTGGGCTGCCGTACCCCGGTCGCGATCGCCGTCGCGAGCTTCCGGATCACGGTGGTCACGGTGGTCCTGTTGTTACGGTCCATAGCGGCCAGCGTCGGGCCGAACTCCGGATCGCCAAAGATTCGACGCCGGTGCGCTTCGTAGTCGGCAAGGGTAGCCCGCACCGCCTCTGGAATCCCGTCGTAGTCGGCCCAGATGACGAAGCGGTGGTAGGGAACGGCCGTCCGCAGGGGCACGTCTTCACTGACGATGACTGCCCCACACAGCAACGCGGGCAACACCCGTAGCTCCTCGAGCGTGTCGTGGTGGTCGGTCTGGTGAACGTTCACAAGCACCTGCACGCTGCCGTAGAGCCGCTCCAGCCTCTGGGCGTCAAAGATACCGGTGACGTTGCGAACGCGCACCTTCTGCCGTTGGCAGCGGTCGAGAATCGCCTTCCGCCGCGGCTGGTGAGAATCATGGAACGTCGTCACGGCGCCGCTCCGCCGCCCGCCCGCTGGCCCGCCCCGCGGAACGATGAGAGGAGCCACGTACACCGTTCTCACCAGGTAGTCGGTGAACTGCGGACACGAGCCGATGTTTGCCAGGTTCGGCAGACTGTACTCGAACACACAGTCAAATCCGCGAAGCTGCTCGTAGCCGGCGATCCGCACGAGGTAGGTCGCATCGCACCCGGGAATTGGAATCCCACCGGCCGGAGCTGCCCCGCAGTCGCGGCCCCCAGGCTTCACCAGCGTATGCTCGCATTGCAGTCCAATGCGGAGGGTTCGGCTCGCGTCAAAAGATGCCGGCGGTGGCACGTCGCCAAAGCAGACGTCGAGCAGGATATCGACTTCGGCAAGCGCCTCGCGCACGAGTCCGAGACAGGCGTTGTGATACTCGGCAATGAAGCGGTCAGGGCAGGCCGCGCTCGCCAGCCGCGAGCCGTTGCCGCCGACGTGCTCGACGCTGATCGGACTGCCGCGATCCCGGCGACGGAACAGGGACTTGAACCGGAATCGTGCCATGCTCAGAGGATAGGACGGCCAAGGGCACTTCCGCCAGCGTCTTCCAGTCGGTGAACGGCCGATGAGCGAGGGTGTGCCCGGCTGTGGGCGCTTACGGCCACAGAATTCAGTCTGGGCGGGCCGCCTCGCCCCCCCTCCCGAGAGCCTTTTTTCGCACTCGGCGCAGACCCTTCCCCGGTCGGGCCATCGGCCGGCTGATTACGCCAGCCCTTACAGCGCGTGGATGTCGATTACAGGCAGCTCGTCTATCCGTCACCTGAAAGATGTCGCGATCGTCATGGGCCTGGACGAGTTCGGCCCAGTCGGTCGGCGGCCCGCGAGCGGAAGAGACCGGCGGCGGTTCTGCTTTACGCGGGCGAAGCCATCCTGGCCTTCGCCCGCTTGCGAACCTCCGGTTCGAAGTGGGCCGGCTCCTGCCGGCGGTCGTCGTATGAATCGGGCAAGGGCTCGGTGATACACGCAACCAACCGGATGTCGTCGCCGCAGCCGGCGGGATGAGATCGGCACGCGTGGGCGTGGTACGGAGCGGGTTGGGGTGGCGGACGTCTACCCCGCGCTCGCGATTGGGGCATCCTGTCGGGAAAAAGTCACGGTCGATGAGTGTGATGCGGACACTCGCGTCTATCGAAAACCCACTCTTCTCCCAGGCGAGCAGGTCGGTAGCGGCTTGCGAATCGAGGAAGCCCTGACGCTTGAACCAGCGGATCGCGGGACGGCGGACCTGCTCGGTGAGCGTAACCAGATCGGCCTGGGTGATCGGTCGGGTCGGCAGGAACGCCGGTGGCCCGTCCGGGCTATCCGAGCCCGGCATGAAGACGCCGTCGGTGACTTGAGTCCCGCACATGTGCGTGGCGGTTGAGCCCCAAGCCAAAGCGGTGGAGGAAGGAGATGGCGCCGAGGCGTGGACGAGCGGTCGCTGGTGAGTCTGCGTCATGCGACGTGCCTACCGCCGTGCAGACGATTCGCTCAGAGCAGACGAGGCGCTCAGCACAGAGCAGTCGCACGATCTCCAGAGAGAAAAGTCCTCGTGACCGGACCGCAGCCCGTGCAGGCCGCGTGGGCGAATCCGAAACAGAGCAGCCCGCACGTGAGATACCCACGG
>CAMBPQ010000024.1 GCA_945869735.1 Planctomicrobium piriforme | reverse complement strand
CGGCTCCAGCGACGGGCTGTTGTCAGCGGTTCGCTCGTGCTGCCGGCCGTGCCGGCCATGCTCGACGACTACGTGACGATGTGCGACCGCGTGTTCACGGGCATCGGCGTGTCGTTCAACGCCGAACAACTCGGCCAACTCCGCGGCGTGCTGGCAGGCCAACTCGCCGCCGCCTTTGCAGCCTCCCCGCGGTCGGAAATCGTCATCACCTACGATTCGCCCGTCGGCCTGATGGTGAACTACCACGTCAAGGCACAGTGGGCGAGCCTCGAGTCGGCATACGATCATTGGGTGGCCACCCGCCAGCCGCCGCTCTTCGGCACCGAGCCTGATGCCCGCGTCTGGGCGCTGGCCACGGCGGCCGCCGACCCCACCAGCTTTCCGATCCTCGACGTGGGCGCGGGCACCGGCCGCAATGCGCTGCCGCTGGCCCGGCGCGGCCACCCGGTGGACGCGGTCGAACCGGCTCCGAAGTTCGCCGACATGATCCGCCAGGAGGCCGAGCGGGAATCGCTGGCCGTGCGGGTGATCCAACGCGACGTCTTCTCCACCGCCGATGATCTCCGCCGCGACTACCGGCTGATCCTGGTCTCGGAAGTGGTCTCCGACTTTCGCACCACCGCACAGCTCCGCGGCGTGTTCACGCTGGCTGCCGAGTGCCTCGCCCCCGGCGGGCTGTTGGTCTTGAACACGTTCGTGCCCCGCGACGGCTACGCTCCCGACGCTGCCGCCTGTGAACTCGCCCAGCAGTGCTACTCGGCGATCTTCACCCGGGATGAACTCGCGGCGGCAACGGCGGGACTGCCGCTCGCGCTTGAGTCGGACGACTCCGTCTACGACTACGAGCAGGCCCACCTGCCCGCGACGGCCTGGCCGCCGACCAACTGGTATGGGAGCTGGGTGAGCGGACAGGACGTTTTCGATGTTCCGCGGGAGGCGTCGCCGATCGAGCTGCGGTGGCTCGTCTACCGGAAGACGGCGTGAGCCTGCCGGCGACAGGCACTACGCCCGCGGCGTGAGTCCCATCGCCAGGAAGTCGAGTTGCCACAGCGACTGGAAGAGCGTTTTGCCGAGCTGCTCGAGGTCGGCCTGGCTCCGCTGCGGGAGCACCCCGCCCTGCGAAGCGGCGCCGATGATCTCGCGAATCGTGCGGCGGCCGTCCATCTGCTGGAGCAGCGCCACCTGAACCGCGTCGAGGGGCATCGCCCAGTTGTGCCGGGAGAGCTGGTTGCCGCTGAGCCCGCAGCGGTATCGCAGCGAAGGCACGGCGTCGAGGATCCCGGCCGACTCGAAATCGATCACGTAGGTTTCCTTCGGGCGGTCGCCGCGGCAGGCCGTGAAGAAGTGGCAGCCGTTGCGGATGTTGACCCGCTCCATGATCGACCACTGCTGCGGGGCAGGCAGCGCCGACACGGCGGCGTGGAACGCGCTCGTCGAGGCCGCGGGCGGGTAGTAGGCGCTCTTCAGGAACAGATCCTGAAACACGAGTCCGGCGGAGGCGATGAGGTCGAGGCAGTCGTCGATCGTGTAGCTCCGTTCGCGGCCGTGCAGGAATGTGTCCACGAGCCCGGCGTCGAACTGCAGATCAGGGGCGACGGCGACATAGCTCCTGACGGGATGGTCCTGCGGCAGCGTGGCCAGCGCGTCTTTGACCATCAGCACCGAGGGATCGTTCTGCCGCAGGCCCAACTCGCGGAAGACCCCCTGCAGCATCTCGACGCCGATCCGTCCATACTTCGCGTAGAGCATGATCGCGGCCACGCCGTCGGGCCGCAGGCAGCCGGCCAGCGCCTTCATGCCGGCTTTCGGCTCCGCCATGTGGTGGAGCACGCCGGTGGAAATGATGAGGTCGAAGTCGCGACCGAGCGAGTGCATCTCTTCGATGGGGAGCCGATGAAGCTCGAGATTCTTCATCGCGTACCTGTCTCTGAGATACGCGTGGTGGTCGAGCGACGGCTGGCTGACGTCGATCGCCACGACCTTCGCTGCGGGGTTTGTGAAGGCCAATACCGCAGCCTGATTCGTGCCGCACCCGGCGACGAGGATGTCCATGCCGGGTCTGGAGTCGCGGTCGGGCCAGAACATCCGGGAGGCATGGCTCGGGTCAAACCACTGCCAGTTGTTGGCCAGCCAGCCGCGGAGGTCGAGGATGGGCTGGGGATACATCCAGCGCTCATACTGGCCGGAGACGACGTCGGCGAGCGGGTTGCTGGTCATGGCGGTTCGGTTCCTCGTGGTGGCGGCTACATTGCAGGGAAGTTCGAGACGCGGGTCAAGCACGGCATACCCGCCCCCACCGGAGTTTTCATCATGTCCCTGCCGAACGACTACCGTATCCGCCGCATGTGGCCGACCGACTATCGCGTCATCAGCGAGATCTGCCGCGTGGTCTATCCGCACGACAAGCCCTACACCGCGGAAGAACTGGCCGAGCATCATGCCGTCTATCCACAAGGGCAGTTCGTGGCCGAGCACATCCCGAGCGGCCAGGCGGTGGGTGTGCATTTCACGCTGCGGATACGAATGGCCGACTACCACATCGACGATCCGTGGGATGTGCTCACCGCCCAGGGGTCGTTCGGCGATCACAACCCGGCGGGCCCGACGCTCTACGGCGCCGATGTGTTCGTGAGCCCCGACCATCAGCACCGCGGGCTCGCTCACGCCCTGACCGACGCCACCCGCGACCTGGTGGTCGCGGAGAACCTCTGGCGAATGGTCGGCGGCAGTCGTTTGCCGGGATACGGTGCCGTCGCCGGCGGCCTGCCCGCCGCCGAGTATGTTCGCGAGGTCGTCGCCGGCGCCCGGATAGATCCCGTGCTGTCGGCCCATCTGAAAGACGGCTGGCAAGTGGTCAAGCCGATCCACGGCTACTTGCAGCATGACCCTGAAAGCGCCAACTGGGCGGCCGTGATCCAGTGGGTCAACCCGGCGTGCCCGCCGCCGCCCGAGTTCATGCTGCGGTGACCGTGGGCCACGTCGTCGCCATCGCCGAAGGTGCGCGAGGCGTCCTGGGCGTCAGCCTGCCGAGTCGAGTGCTACGGCGATCGATGCGGCGTCGGTCACCTCGACGACCTGATCGGCGTCGCGTCGCAGGCGAGCATCGGCCGCTGCACCCGCTGCCACGATCGCGAGCCGGCATTCTGCCGGTCGGGTGAACGCCGCGGCGCCCGGCCGCACGACTACGTCGATCTCGCACCGCGCCGCCGGGGCGACGACGATCGCGCCCGCGAGATGCGCCGCGACCGCGCGGCCCAGGGGCGTGGCGGCGATGTCGGCAGGCAGGCCCCACGTGAGCGACGACGGAGGCCGCGAGACGAGTCCGTGTCGGCACGAGGCCAGCCGGCCGCGGCGCTCGAAGTACGACACGTTGGGGCCGTCGCGCCACCGCGGCGTGGCGGTCGGGTCGGTCGCGTGCCAGACATGCAGCGAACAGGTGCGATCGAGGATCGATTCGAGGCGGATGCCGGCCGCCCGCAGTCGCAGGCCCAGATCGTCGTCTTCCTGGCCCCAGCCCACGAAGCGTTCGTCGAAGCCGTTGACGGCGCAGAAGTCGTCCCGCCAGACACCGAAATCACCACCGGCCAGCCGCGGCTTCGTGGGATGCCGAAGGGCGGCGTGCCACCACGCCTTGCGGCGGCGCGTGGCGAGCATCCGGTACTCGCCGGGAGGGATCAGCGCTGGCAGATTCGTGATCGCGAGGTTCTCCGGCACGAGCGCACGGCTCACCTTCTCGGGGAGCCGTGCGCAAAACCCGAGCAGGGCCACGCCGCGTCGGCGTCGCGCGAGGTGGGCCGCCACGTGATGCCGTGGGATCATGCAGTCGCCGTCGAGGAAGAGCAGGTAGTCGCCGCGGGCCAGCCGGGCCGCCTCGTTGCGAACGCGGGCCAGTCGGAAGCCGGCGTGCGGCTGACTGGTGAACCGCACGGGGATGCCTGAAGTCGCCGCGAAGTCGTGGACGACGCGCTGCGTGCCGTCCGCCGAGCCGTCATCGGAGACGATCACCTCCAGGCTCGTGCCGCTGCACCTCTGAAGGACGATCGACTCCAGCACGAGCGCCAGATGCCGCGGCTTGCGGAAGGTGTTGACGAGGATCGAGACGTCGATGGAACCTGTCACCGCGACTGCCCCCGTGAGGAGGTCGTGTGGGCGGCCGCGGCGACCACGGCGGCCACCTCGTCGCCGCCCGCAAGGGCAAGCATCGCGATCTCGACAGCCACCAGCGGCACGCCCCCGAGATCCTGACGGCGAACTTTCACGAGATCCTTGAGCGTGGTGACGGCGAAGGCTGCGCCGGCCATCGCGGCCCGGTCGCCCAGCCGTCGCCGATCGTGATCGTCGTACGCATGATGGTCGGGAAAGCCGACGAACTCGACGACGTCGGCACCGAGCGCCTGGAGCGTGGAGCGAAACGCTGCGGGGTTGCCGATCCCTGAGAAGGCCATCACTCTGCCGCCCCGCAGGAGTTCGAGCGGCCGGGTCGACCCGTCGGTCGATCGCAGGACGATCGGCCGATGCTCCGCCTCCATCCATGCCGGCGGGAGGTGGCCGCGGCAGGCGGTGTCGAATGCCGTGCGGATCTCGGCCCGTCGTGCCTCGGTGATGGCCGTTGCCCGGGTAAGGACGACGGCGTGCGCGCGGGCCAGACCTCCAAGGGGTTCGCGGAGCATGCCTCGCGGAAAGAGGCGACTGCAGCCGAACGGATCAGTGGCGTCGATCGCGACGATGTCGACGTCGCGGTGCAGCCGGCGGTGCTGAAAGCCGTCATCGAGCACGATCACGTCGGCGCCGGCCGCCGCCGCCGCCCGGGCTCCCGCGAGACGGTCGCGGTCGGCCACGTGGGGCACGCCGGGGAGCACCACGCCGAGCTCGGCGGCCTCGTCACTCTGCTCGCCCGGACGAGCCGCGTAGCCGCGGCTCACGATCGTCGGCTTTCGTCCACGGTCGACGAGGAGTCGGGCGACCCATGCCACCAGCGGCGTCTTGCCGGTGCCGCCGAGCGTCAGGTTGCCCACCGAGATCACCGGCACACTGGCCGTGCCGGACCGGAGAAGCCCGGCGTCGAACGCCGCGTTTCGTACGGCCACCGCGGCGGCATAGGGAAGGCTGGCCGCGGCGAGGAGCAGCCGCGCCGTCGCCGGGCCCGGCCCCTGGGCCGAGCCGTCGACGAGTTGCTTGAAGGTTTCCGCGTTGGGCAGCAGAGCCATCCTGACTTTCCTGCGTGGCCGCCAGAGGCGAGTGGTCGTGGCCGGCGGCGGCCTCATCGTCGCGGAGCCTTCCGTGCCGTGCCAAGCCCGCGGTGTTTTTCCGAGATGCCGGCCGTCCAGGGCCGATATAATCAAGGTCGTGCTTGTGGAGTGTCTCGCAGCTTCCAATCCCCCGCTGCCACTGCCGGAGGAACCTCATGGCGACGGTCTCCCAGAGCCCGGCTGATCCGCTTGCCGTGGCGGGTTGGTCCGACGGCGTCGATCCCGAGTCGAAGTCGGATCGTTATCTCTCCAAGCGGCTTGCCGCCGCCGGGGCTGACTACAAGGGCGTCGCGATCACGACCTTCCTGCTGGCGGCAGGCGTGGGGGTGATGCTCTGGCTCGGCAGTGGAATCCTCGTCGAGCATTGGCTGGTGCGGGGCGGACTGCCCACGGGGGCGCGGTGGATATGGTTCGCGGCTGGCGCGGTGGTGTTGGCCGCGGCCGTCGTCCGCTGGATCGTGCCCCTCGTCCGCTACCGCGTGAACCTGGTCTACGCCGCCCGCATCCTCGAGCGCGAGCACCCCGAACTTCACAACGACGTCGTCAACGCTGTTCTCGCTCGCGCGCACGCCGACGACACCACGCCGCTGATCGTGAAATCGCTGCGTCGCCGGGCGGCGAGGCAGTTGTCGACGGTGTCGGCGGACGGTGTCATCGATCGCACACCTGCCTTGCGGCTCGCCTACGTGCTTGCAGGACTCATGGCCCTGGCCTGCATCTACGAAGTGCTCGCGCCGAAGAGCTTCGTCGTGTCGGCGGCCCGGCTTGTCGCGCCGTGGCTCGGGATCGCACCACCGTCACGGGTGAGGATCGCGCCGCCGGCACTGGCCTGGCGGATGCCCGGCGAGCCCGCACCGGCCGATGTTTCCGGGAGAAGACTGCCCGTACAGGGGGGCACCGCGACGCTCATTCGCGGCCGCCAGCTCGTCGTCGCGAGCGAGGTCCGCGGTCTCACGGCGGGCGAACGCCCCGCGCTCGTGGTGACGCCGGTGCGCGAGGACGGCACCGCGGAGCCAGCGATGGCCGCGTGGCGCATGCCCATGGCTCCCGGTGGTGCGGACGGCATGCATACCGTGCTGTTGCCCGATGCGACCCGCGGGCTCGACCGGCCGATCGAACTGGTCATTTCAGCCGGCGAAGCCCGCAGCCCGCGGATCCGCGTGGTGGTTGTCGATGCGCCGGCGCTGCTCGTGCGGGAGGTGCGGTACGACTACCCCGAGTACACGGGCCAGGCCGATGAGACCGTGGAGTGGCAGGGCGACCTCCGCGCCGTCGAGGGCACGAAGGTGACGATCGTCGCGGAATGCAATCATCCGCTCGAGAGCGCCTGGATCGATCTGGGCTGTGATGGCAAGCGGAAGGTGCCGCTCACGGTCGGCCAGCAGGATCTCGCCCGTGGCCGCGGCTCGTTCACGCTCCACCTCAACGCCGACCGCTCGGCTGCCGAATACGCCTCCTACCGGCTGATGTTCCAGCCGAAGTCCGCGCCCGCGGCGAGTCGCGAGCCCGTGACGACGGAGAAGATGGAGTATCGGATCGACGTCGAGCCGGACATAACGCCGGACGTGTCGATCGAGGAGCCTGCCGAGAAGGTGGTCCGCGTGCCGCCGTCGGCGCCAGTCACGATCCGCGTGCGCGGCGAAGACCCCGATTTCGGTCTGGCGAGCGTCAGCGTCGAGACCCGCCTCGCGCAGGGCGGTGAGAAGCCGGGCGAAGAGCTGCTGGTGGGTCGGCGGCGAAAGGTGTTTCGCGGGGCGGCGACGCTCATTCCGGAACGGCTCGGGGCTGGTCCTGGGGCCGTGCTCGAGTATCGGGCGGTGGCCAAGGACACGCGGCCCGAGGCACCGAACATCGCCGTGACGGAATGGCGGGCGCTGAAGATCGACGCCGCCGCGCCGCCGCGGGAGCCGCCGCCTGCGCCGCGCGACGAGGATCAAAAGTCTGACGGCGAGCAGGGGCAACCCGACGCCGGCGGAACACCTCCGAAAGAAGGTGAGGGCCAAGAGGGCGAGCCCGGCAAGGGCGGCGCCGGAGCCGGTGATGATGCCGCGCCAGGAGAGCAGGGCGAGCAGCAGGGGAAAGACTCCGACGCGGGCGGGGCGAGCGAATCGGGGGCCGGAGGCGACGACTCGCAGAAGGGCGACGCCGCGGGCGATACGAAGGACGGCAGCCAAGGAGAGAACGGCGGCGACGGGAAAGACGCCGGCGGCAAGGATTCCGGCGGCAAGGATTCTGCCGGGGGGCAGTCGCAGCGGCAGGAGGGAAGCCAGCAGCAGGGGGGCACGAGCGGCGCGGGCGGCCGCCAGGACGAGCAGCAGTCGAAGTCGCAGCGGCAGCCGGATCCCAAGCAAGGCGGCAAACAGGGTGATCCCCAGGAGGGCAAGGAGCAGGGGGGGGGCGACGGCGGCAAACCGCAGGACGGAGCGGAGGGAAAGTCGGGCAACCAGCAGGGGCCACGTCAGCAACAGGAGGGCCGCGACGGCGAAGGCAACGAGCCACAAGGTCAGGGTGGTGGCCAGCAGCAACAGGGAGGCCGGCCCGGCGATCAGAAAGATGGCGGCCAGGGAGGCCAGCAAAAACCATCCGGCACGGGGCAGCAGGGGGGTGGCCGTGACGGCCAGACGAAGCCCGGCGGTGATCAGAAGAGTGGGCAGAAGGGCGGTGGCCAGCAAGCAGGCAGCGACGCGCAACAGCCTGGCCAAAAGGAAACCAGCCCGCAGCAACGCGGGCAGGGTGGTGAGCAGGGTAAGGCAGCGCCCAAAGACACGGTCGCCGCCGACGGCACCGATGATGGTGCGGCGATGGAGCGCATCCTGCAGCATCGTCAGCAGTCGAAGCCAGGGCCGGGGCCGGGTGAAGAGCGGGCCGGCGAGCCGGGGAAGAGCGAGCAGGGAGCGTCGCCCGAGGAACAACAGCCCGGCAAGGAAAACAGCGGACAGTCCAAGGAGAGCCAGGGCAAGGACGGACAAAGCAAAGACGGAAAAAATCAGGACGGACAAACTAAGCACGGACAAGGCAAAGAAGGGCAAGGCAAAGAAGGCACGGAGGCCGCAGGCCAAAAGCCTTCGGAGTGTGCGGGTGCAGATGGCAAGCCGTGTGGCAAAGAAGGCTGCTCCTCGTGCAGTGGCGGATCGAAGTCGGGCGGAGGCTCGTCGGGAGCGTCGGGGCAGGGAGCTGGGGGCAAGGGTGAGCAGCCTGGCCAGGGACAGGGTAAGGCTGGACAACAGGCGGGCGGTGCCAAGGGAGAAGGTCAGCAAGACGGTGCCGCAGGGCCGGCGAAAAACGGTCAGCCGCAACCGGGCGCTGGCGAGCAAGGCGGTGGCAAACAAGGCAGTGGCCAGCCAGGCGCCGGTGAGCAAGGCTCCGGCAAGCCAGGCGCCGGGGAACAGCAAGCGGGCGCTGGGGAGCAGCCGGCAAAAGAGGGAGGCAAGCAGGGCGAAGGTCAGGGTCAGGGTCAGGGTCAGGGTCAGGGTCAGGGCGATGAAACTGCAGCCAAGCCAGGACAGCAGCCGGGACAAACCGCCAGTGAAGTCGAGGGCGGCGCAGGCAAAGCCGGCCAGCAGGGGCAGCCGGGTGAAGGCTCGCAGGCGGCGGCCGGCCGCCAGTCTGGCGATGGCGGTTGGGCCAGTGGCAGCGACAAGGGAGCGGGTGGTGATGCCGACGCCGGCGTCGAGCGGCGCGACCGCGAGATGGAGTGGGGCGAGCAGGATCTCGCCAACGCCCGGAATGCGGCTGACCTCGCGATCGAGCATCTGCGGCAGTCGGTCGAGTCGGGCGATACGACGGTGCTCGACGAACTCGGCTGGACGCCTCTACAGGCCAACGATTTTCTCGCGCGGTGGGAGGCCATGCGGCGGATGACGCGAAACGGCGATGCGCGACAGCGGGGCGAGTTTGACCAGGCGATCAAGAGCCTGGGGCTGCGGCCGGGCGGTGTGCGGAGCAGCCGTGACGTGCCCAGCGACGTGAAGGGCGGGCAGGCGGAGGGCCGCCGCAGCCGGCCCCCGAGTGACTACCGCGAGCAGTTCAAGGCCTTCATGCAGGGCGCAGCCGCCGAATGAGTCAACCTTTTCAGGGCCCGCGGTATCTGGTGTCGTTCGGCCCCAAACGGGTGCCGCACTGTTTCACCGACGTTCTCATTCTCGGCGGTGGACTCGCGGGCCTCCGCGCAGCGCTCGCCGTTGATCCGCAGCTTTCCGTGACGGTCGTCACGAAGGATGACCTGCAGGGCTCGTCGAGCCAGTGGGCGCAGGGTGGCATCGCTGGCGTGGTCGATCCCGAGGACCGCTTCGACAATCATGTCGCCGACACGCTCACTGCCGGTTGCGGGCTGTGCCACGGCGACGTCGTTGATGCGGTGGTTCGCGAGGCGCCGGGGCGGATCGCCGAACTCATTGCCTGGGGCACGCGTTTCGACGAACGCGACGGTGCGCTCGAACTGGGCCGCGAAGGGGGGCACAGCCACCATCGCATCGTGCACGCGCTCGGCGATGCGACGGGCCGCGAGGTGATGCGGGCCGTGATCGAGCAGACGCAGAAACTCGACAACCTCTCGGTGTGGCCCGAGACGTTTACGATCGACTTAGTAACGCACGAAGGACGGTGCCGCGGAGCGCTCGTCTGGAACCCGCGACACGGCAAGACGCTCGTCTGGGCGCGGCGGACGATTCTCGCCACGGGGGGCGCCGGCCAACTCTATCGCGAGTCGACGAATCCGCCCGGGTCGAGCGGCGACGGCATGGCGCTGGCGTGGAGGGCCGGCGCCGAACTTCGTGACATGGAGTTCATGCAGTTCCATCCGACGGTGCTCTACATCGCCGGTGGTGCGCGGAGCCTGATCACGGAGGCGGTGCGGGGCGCGGGAGCATACCTCGTCGACCGCGACGGCAGGCGTTTTATGCCCGAGTTCGACGCGCGGGCCGAACTCGCGCCCCGCGACGTCGTCTCCCGCGCGACCACGGTGATCATGCATCGCACGCACCACTCCAACGTGTATCTCGACCTCTCGCACCTCGATCCAGCCATAGTCCGCCAGCGGTTTCCGGGGATGGCGGCTATTTGCGCGAAGTTCGGCCTCGATCTCGCCCGGGACCGGATTCCCGTGCGGCCCGGCGCGCACTACATGATCGGGGGTGTGTCGGTCGATGCGATGGGACAGACGAGCGTTCTTGGCCTGTTCGCGGCTGGCGAAGTGACGTCGAGCGGCCTTCACGGTGCGAACCGACTGGCCAGCAATAGCCTGCTGGAGGGGCTGGTCTACGGTGCACGGGCGGGCGAGGCGGCAAGCGACGAGGTGCTCAGGGAGGGTCGGGCCGACGATGAGTTTCATGTGCCGGCGATCTCGGAGCCTCGGGCCGTCGTGGATAACGGCGGTGGAAACGACTCCCCCGTGCTTGATCTGGCCGACATCCGCAACTCACTCCGCGCGCTGATGTGGCGGCACGTGGGCGTGGAGCGGACAGGCGAGTCGCTTGCGGAGGCGCTGACAACCGTGGAGGGCTGGTGCAGGTACGTGCTGCCGCGGCAGTTTTCCGACCCGCAGGGCTGGCAACTCCAGAATATGCTGGCGGTGGCCCGCCTCATGATCCGCGGAGCGATCGACCGGGCCGAGACCCGCGGAGTGCACTACCGCGCCGACCATCCTGACACCTGCAACGCCTGGAAGTCGCACATTGCGTGGCGCCGGGACGAGATCTCGCCCCGGGTGGAGCCGCTGCCGTAGCGGGGCGGGCGCGGCAAGGGGCGATCGGATGTCCCGGGCACTGGGCGGTCAGCCGCGCTGCCTTGCGGGGATTGGCCACGTCGGAAAGAATGGCGGGCGTCAAGAAAGTTCCCCCAAAATCGGACGGCCATGACTGCGACCGCATCTGTTTCAGCTGGCGAGGCCATGATCGAGGCGGATGGACTCACCAAGTATTACGGTGACTTCATCGCCATTGAGGACGTCTCATTTCGCGTGCCCCTCGGCGAGATCGTCGCCTTCCTCGGCCCCAACGGCGCCGGGAAGAGCACGACCATGAAGATCCTCACGGGCTACCTCGCCCCGACCGCGGGCACGTCGCGGATCGCCGGTCACGATATGTCGACCGACCGACTCGCCGGGGCCGAGCGGCTCGGCTACCTGCCGGAGAACGGTCCGCTCTACCCCGACATGACGCCCCGCGGCCTGCTCGAGTTCTTCGCCGACGCGCGGGGCATGACGGGCGCGCGGCGTAAGGAGCGGATCGAGGCGGTTGTGAAGCAGTGCGAACTGGGCAGTGTGATCGGCAAGGCGATCGGCAAACTCTCGAAGGGCTACAGACAGCGTGTGGGGATGGCGCAGGTGCTGCTCCACGAGCCGGACGTGCTGATTCTCGACGAGCCGACCAGCGGCCTCGATCCCAACCAGATTCGTGAGGTTCGCGAGACGATCCGGCGGCTCGGTCAGAGCAAAACGATCCTGCTGTCGACCCACATCCTGCAAGAGGTCGAGGCGATGGCCGACCGCGTGATCCTGATCGCGGAGGGCCGGGTCCGCTTCGATGGCACGCCGGCCGACCTGCGGCGCGACGGCCGCAGCCTCGACGAGCGGTTTCACGAACTGACCCGCTCAGCGTGATTCCGAGCCAAGGCTGGCTCCCCTTGGCTCTCTCCCGTTTCCACACCACCGCACGACTCACTCCAAAAACACGTTTTTGAACGAGGGACCGACACCATGAAATGGCACGTTTTAGACGCCGTCTTCAAACGGAACTTCGTCGCCTATTTCGCGAACCCCACCGGCTATGTCTTTATTTGCGTATTCGTGCTGCTCGGCTCGCTGGCGGCTTTCTGGCCGCCCGAGTTCTTCAACTCGAATCTCGCCAACCTCGACCAGCTCAACCGCTACCTGCCCTACATCCTGCTGGTCTTCGTGCCCGCGATCACGATGAGCGTGTGGGCTGACGAGCGGCGGCAGGGCACAGACGAGCTTTTGCTCACGATCCCCGCGAGTGACTGGGAGGTAGTGTTCGGCAAATACCTCGCGGCGGTCGGCATCTACACCGTGGCCCTTGGCTTCTCCTGCATTTGCAATCTGATCATCCTGCTGAGTTGGGGGACGCCCGACGCGGGATTGTTTCTGACCAACTACCTCGGCTACTGGTTCGTCGGGCTGGCAATGCTCGCGTTTGGGATGGTGGCGAGTTTTCTCACGGCCAACCTGACGGTGGGTTTCATCCTCGGGCTGTTGTTCAACGCGCCGCTGGTGCTCGCCGAGCAGGCCGGCACGGTGATGGGGCAGGCGGCCGCAGCGCGGGTGAAGTCGTGGAGCATTGCGGAGAACTTCTCCGACTTCGGCCGCGGCGTGCTGAGTCTTTCATCGGCGGCCTATTTCCTCGGGGTCGTCGCGGTCTGTCTGTATCTCACCATGGTGCTCATCGGCCGGCGTCACTGGACGGGCCGTCGCGACGGAAGTCCGATGGGGCTGCACTACCTGGCGCGGACGGCGGCGTTGCTTGCGGCTGTGGTGGGCGGGGTGCTGCTCTTCCGGGCCGCCGACGTGCGGGCCGACCTCTCGCAGGAACAGATCAGTTCGCTCTCGAATGACACCCGCCGGCTTCTCCGGACCCTGGAGACCTCCAGACCGATCGGCATCAAGGCCTACGTCAGCCCGACGGTACCCGAGGACTACGCGCAGACGAGGATCAATCTCCTCAACACGCTGCGGCAGGTTGAGCGACTTGGCCGCGGCAAGGTGAATGTCGAGGTGATCCCGACCGAGCCGAAGACGGAGGAAGCCGCGCTCGCCAGCCAGCAGTATGGCATCGAGCCGCAGCGGGTGATGTCACGGGTCCGGGGCACCTACCGCAACGATCAGGAGATCTTTCTGGGGTGTGCGTTCACCAGCGGGCTCGAGAAGGTGGTGGTGCCCTTCTTCGATCGCGGCACGCCCGTGGAGTATGAACTCGTCCGCTCAATCTGCACCGCTGCCCAGCAGCAGCGGAAGCGGCTAGGTGTGCTCACGACCGACGCCGACCTTTACGGCGGCTTCGACATGATGGGCGGCCAGCAGCGACCGCGGCAGGCCATCGTCGAGGAACTCGAGAAGCAATACGACGTCGTGCAGGTCGACGCCTCCGCTCCGCTCACCGAGACGTTTGACGTGCTCCTCGCAGTGCAGCCGTCGTCGCTCGGTCCCGAGCAGATGGCCAACTTCGTCGCGGCCGTGAGGGCCGGCCAGCCCGTCGCGATTTTTGAGGATCCGCTGCCAGTCATGATGCAGGGCGTGCCTGGCACTTCGCAGCCGCGGCGCAGTCCATCGGGTCCGATGGCGATGTTTGGCGGGCCGCAGGGGCAGCCGAAGGGTGACCTCAACACGCTCTGGGACGCGCTCGGCGTGAAGCTTGCCGCCGGCAGCGACCGGCCGGCGATGGGGGCAATGGGTACGGCGCCGTTCATCGTCTGGCAGAGTTACAACCCGCATCCGAAGCTCCCGCTCGAGGACGAGTTTGTGTTTGTCGACGCCGCGCTTGGCACCGACGAGGGCGACAAGGGGGCGGGATTCAATGCCGACCAGCCGATTACGAAGGGACTTCAGGAGGTGCTCTTTCCTTTTCCCGGCGGACTCGAGAAGGCGGCCGGGGCAGACGTGTCGTGGACACCGCTGGCCCGCACGGGAAAGCAGTCGGGCACCATCGAGATCGCGCGCGTCGAGCAGGCGATGCAGGGGGGCGACACGCGGATGCTGCGGGTGTTCGAGAAGCCCGGCGACGAGACGATGACGCTCGCCGTCGCTGTCGAGGGGGCGGCGGCCGCAGGCCAGGAAGGGGCGGTCGGGGCCAAGCCGATCCGGGCCGTTGTCGTGGCCGACATCGACCTCTTGTCCAGCGTCTTCTTCGGGCTCCGCAACCGCCGTGACGACATGTTCAACTTCGACTTCGACAACGTCACCTTCGCGCTCAACGTGCTCGATTGGCTGGCCGGGGACGAACGGTTCGTCGAGGTCCGCAAGCGGAAGCCGAAGCACCGCACGCTGGAGCGGATCGAGGATGCCGTGGCCAGTGCCCGCGAGGATGCCGAGAAGCAGCGGGCCTCTTTCATCGGTGAGTTTGACAAGGCCGAGCGGGACGCCAGCGATGCGATGCAGAAGGAGGTTGGGGCCTTCGAAAAGAAAATCAAGGAGATGGAAGATCAAGGCGACGCCAACCCGCAGGCGGCCATGCAGGCGATCCAGCAACTCGCCAGCAGTCAGCGGCTCGCTCAGCGGAAACTCGATACGAAAATCGAGCAGCTCCGACGCAAGCGGGACGCTGAGGTGGCGACGGTCGAGCGAAAGCTCGAGTCGACGATCCGTCGGGAGCAGGATTGGCAAAAGTGGCTGGCGGTGATCCTGCCGCCGATTCCACCGATGGTGGTGGCATTCTTCGTCTTTTTTCGCCGCCGTGCGCTCGAGCGCGAAGGCGTGGCGAAATCACGGCTCAGGTAAATGGGAGCATTCAAACGATGAACAAACACGATGATGCGACAGGACACAGGACGCGACAGGCTGAGGACGGTCTGTCGCCAGCGATGCGACGGACGGCGGGCTTTCTCGCCGTGGGCGTTGGGCTGCTGCTCCTCGGTGGCTGGCTGAACGTGCAACCGAGCCTGCGACAGCGGGCCGTTGTCGGTGAGGCGGAGCAGGCGAAGGTGTTATTTCCAGAACTGGCCGATGCCGCGAAAGCGGCGAGCCTCGAGATCGTTTCCTTCGACGACGAGACGGCGACGCTCAAGCCCTTCAAGGTGGTGCGATCAGGGGGCGTCTGGGTGCTGCCCTCGCACGAAAACTACCCGGCCGACGCCAAGGACCAGCTCGCCGCCGCGGCTACGGAACTCATCGACCGTCCGGTGCTCGACGTGGTCAGCGATTCGCCCGGAGACCACGAGACGTTTGGCGTGATCGAGCCCGATCCCGAGAAGATTAAGGTCGGTATGACGGGGGTGGGCCAACTCGTGGAGATTCGCGACGCCTCAGGCAACAAGCTTGCGCGGCTGATCGTCGGCAAGGAGGACAAGCGTCCTGCGGGCGTGTCTGCAGCCGGCGGCCGATCGCTGCGGTTCGTGCGGCGGGCTGGGCAGGACCGCGTCTATCGCGTCGAACTCGACACGTCCAAGTTCAGCACGCTGTTTGACGACTGGATCGAAAAGGATTTGCTCAAACTCTCGCCCTGGGACGTGCGGCAACTCACGCTCGACGACTCGACCTGCTCCTTCGGCGCCGACGAGGCGACGGGGCGGCTGTCGGTATCCCTCGACCGCAACGCCCGCGCGGAGCTGACCTACGACGACAAAGATGCGAAGTGGTCGCTCCTGAAGCTCGAGAGCTTTGACGACAAGAACCAGCTCAAGATTGACAAGCTCGCGGACGACGAGGAGCTCGCATCCGGCAAGCTCAACGACCTCCGAAACGCGCTGGGCGACCTCAAGATTGTGGATGTGGTCCGGAAGCCATCCGGTCTCAGCACCGACCTCAAGGCCGAGGAGAAGTTCACCGGTGACCGCGAGGCCGTGACGTCGCTGGCGCAGCGGGGCTTCTTCGCTTTCCAGCAGGGGGACATCGTCTCGAGCAACGGCGAGACCGTCGTCGGCATGAAAGACGGCGTGGAATACCTGCTCCGGTTCGGCAATGGCACGACCGTGGCGGGCGAAGTGAAGGGGCCGCAGGACGGCGACGAGGTCACGGCGACGCCCAAGGAAGCGGAGTCGACGGGCCGCTATCTCTTCGTGACGGCGCGATTGAATGAGGGTCTGCTCGAAAAGCCGGTACTCGATCCGCTGCCCGAGGCTGCGGCCGAGGGCGACGCGGCCAAGAAGGACGAGGCGAAGGACGAGAACAAAAACGATCCGAAGGGAGAAGCGTCGGACGAGAAGGCTGCGGGGGCTGCCGACGAGTTGAAGAAAGCCGAAGAGGCGGAGGCCAAAGCCCAAGCCGCGCTCGAGGAGCGGCGGCGGGGCGAGGCGGAGAACCGCCGCAAGCAGGAGCAGTATGACGACCAGGTGAAGACCGCGCAGAAGCGGGTTCGCGAACTCAACAACCGCTTCGCCGACTGGTACTACGTCGTCTCCGATGAGGAGTTCGCCAAGATCCACCTCGGCCGGGCCGCCATCGTCCAGAAGAAGGAAGCCGCGGCCGACGCGAAGAAGTAGTCCGCCCCGCATTCTCCGGCGCTCCCCGATGTCCGAGATTCTCACCTCGCCGCGACCCTCCCGATTCGGTCGCGCCGTGGGTTTTCGCCTCGCCGGCATCGGCGCCGCGGTGCCGCCGCATGTGGTCACCAACGCCGACCTTGCCCGCCTCGGCTGCGACCCGCAGTGGATCGTGGCCCGCTCGGGAATCCAGGAGCGGCGTCATGCCAGCCCCGACATGGCCACCAGCGATCTGGCAGCAGCCGCAGCCGCTGCCGCGATCACACATTCCGGCCACGCGATCGGCGACATCGACTTGCTCGTGCTCGGCACGTTCACGCCCGACATGTGCATCCCGTCGACCGCCTGCATCGTGCAGGCCAAGCTCGGGCTCGACGCGCCCGCGATGGATGTTACGGCGGCCTGTGCCGGCTTCGCGTATGCGGTGATCACCGCCGCGCAGTTTGTCGCCGCGGGCACCAGCCGTCTGCCGCTCGTGATCGGTGCCGACACCAACTCCCGGGTCGTCGACCCGGATGACATCAAGACATGGCCGCTGTTCGGCGATGGGGCGGGGGCTGTGCTTCTCGCACTCTGCGATCCGGATCCTTCCGGTCGGGAGCACGGCCTGCTCGCCTTCGCCCTGGGGTCAGACGGCCGTGGAGCAGGGCTGCTCGCCTGCCCGATGAGCGGCTCACGCCAGCCGCCGACGGTCGAGGGGCTCGCCCGGCGCGAGCAGTTCATGCAGATGGACGGCCGGGCGGTGTTTAAATGGGCGATCCGCCTCGCGGAGGACAACATCCGCGCCGTCGTTGATCGCTCCGGGGTGCCGCTGGAGCACATCGACCTGTTCGTGCTGCACCAAGCGAATGCGCGGATCGTGGAGGGCGTGCGGGATTCGCTCGGCCTGCCGGAGGAGAAGGTGTTCATGAATCTCGACCGCTACGGCAATACGTCGAGCGGTTCGATCCCGCTGGCTATGGAAGAGGCGTGGCGCACGGGGCGGATTGGTCCGGGCAGTACGATCGTGATCTGCGGCTTTGGCGGTGGCCTCGCCTGGGGGACGGCCGTGTGGAGGCTGTGACATACGCCCGTCGAGATGTGGCCGGAGCGACGCTGCAGAGGTCCGGGCCGGCTGCGGGACGGCATGAGGTTCCTCGCGGGAGTATTTCGCATGACCTCTTGCCAGGGTTTGCACTCGAGCGAGCGAAATCCTCAACGCTCGTCACGCTCACGCCGATCCCTCCGCCTCGTCTGGCGAGGGACACAGAATGTCCATCCGATCAGCTTCTTCCCGATACCAAATGCGGAGAACGGCAGGGGCAGTCCCGACCCACCAGAAACCCTGAAGCAGGAACAACGAGATGAGTGACGTTGCGGTGAAGACGCTGCCGGCCCGGAAAAACGTGGCCGTCGCGGATACGTGGGACCTTGCCAGTCTGTGCCGGAGCGTTGCGGCATGGGAGGAGGCGCTCGCCGTTTGGGAGGAACGGATCCCGCAGTTTGCGGCGTACGCCGGCACGCTGGGCTCGTCGGCAGAGCGGCTGGGAGAGTGCCTCGCTCACGATCTGGCTTTCGATCTTGAGGGGGACCGGCTCGCGACCTACGCCCACCTGCGGGCGAGCGAGGATCAGGGGGCCGCCGAGGCCCAGCGGATGGTGGGCCGGTTTCAACACGTCGCCACCAGAGCCGGTGAGGCTGCGAGCTTCATCCGTCCGGAGATCATGGCGATACCCCCCGCCACACTCGCCGGCTGGATGGATCTGCCGGTGCTCACCCCCTACCGGCTCCTACTGGAGCGGATCGTCCGCACGCGGGTCCACACGCTCTCGGAGCCCGAGGAGAAGCTGCTGGCGATGCAGGGCACCTTCGCCGGCACGGCCGCGAAGGTGTTTCGGCAGCTCACCGACGCTGATTTGAAGTTTGGGAGCGTCATGACGGGCGGCGGGGAGCAGGTTGAACTCTCGAATGCGACCTTTATGACGCTTCTTCACGACACGGCGCCGGCGGTCCGTAAGACGGTCTTTCACCAGTTTTACGATCAGTACGAAGCCCACGCCAACACGCTGGCGGCCACACTCTCGGGCTCGAACGAGCGCGACGTCTACGCAGCACGAGTGAGAAAGTATCCGTCGGCCGTCGAGTCGGCCCTGTTTGCTGACCACGTGCCGCTCGCCGTCTACGACCAGTTGATTGCAGCGGTGCATGCCCACCTACCGGCGGTCCACCGCTACTACGACCTGCGAAAGCGGATCCTCGGCCTCGACGAGATCCACCAGTACGACTGCTACGTGCCGCTCGTGCCGGAACTGGAAAAGCGGCACACGTGGGACCAGGCGGTCGATGTCGTCATCGAGTCGCTCGCTCCGCTTGGCACCGACTATGCCGCACGGCTGGAGCGGGGGCTTCGGGGCCGCTGGTGCGACCGCTATCCCAACGCCGGCAAGCAGTCGGGGGCCTTCAGCTCGGGCACCTACGACTCCGACCCCTACATCCTCATGAACTATCAGGAGAACGTGATCGAGCATGTTTTCACGCTCACGCACGAGGCGGGGCACTCGATGCACACCCGGCTCTCGGCCGAGGCCCAGCCTTACCAGTATTCCAGCTACACGATCTTCGTCGCTGAGGTGGCCAGCACGTTCAACGAGCAACTCCTCGCCCGGCTGCTCCTGAAGCGGGCGACGTCGCCCAAGGAGCGGGCCGCGATCATCGCCCGCGAGATCGATTCGATCCGGAACACGATCATCCGACAGACGATGTTCGCCGAGTTCGAGCGAAAGAGCCACGCGTCTGCCGAAGCGGGCGAGCCGCTCACGCTCGAGCGGATTCGCGGCCTCTACCGCGGGCTCCTCGACGCCTATTTCGGCCCCGGTTTCGTGGTCGACAAGCAGCTCGAACTCGAGTGCCTGCGGATCCCCCACTTCTACAACGCCTTCTACGTCTACAAATACGCGACGGGCCTGGCCGCCGCCATCACGCTGGCGAAGAAGGTGGCTGACGGCGAGCCCGGGGCCCTCGACCGCTACCGCGGCTTCCTCCAGGCCGGCTCGTCGAAGTGGCCGCTGGACCTGCTCCGGGACGCCGGCGTCGACCTCGAGAAGCCCGCTCCCGTCGCCACGGCGCTGACGCGATTCGGCGAACTCGTCGACGAGCTCGGCACGCTGTTATAGGTGTTCGCGGTGCCGGGCGGCCCATGGCCATGGTGAGAGCGTTTGGGGCTTCCTGACGGCATCCGATCGTGAGGAGCCGGTCGGGGGCACGCGCAGACGCCGGTGAATGTTTGCGACTCACGAGCGACACCCCGTCGGCCAGGCGGGCATCCTGTAGCAAAATCCCCCGGCGGCGAGCATGCCACCGCCGGCGAACCATTCCGGCACCGCTTCGAGTCCACCATTATTCCCCGCGCGCTAGGGGCTTCGTGGCGGACATGGCGCAAAGCGGCCGAGCGGTTCACGCTGCGGGTCAGTCGCCACCGCGGGCGAGTTCGACCAGCGGCCGCACCATCGAGCCCGTTGCGCCGCCGTCGGTCCACGGGCGGCTCTTCTCCGAGAAGGCGGGGCCCGCGATGTCGACATGGGTCCATGGGATACCGCCCACAAAGCGTTCGAGAAACTTGGCGGCCGTGATCGCGCCGCCCCAGCGGCCGTCGCCCACGTTCTTGATGTCGGCGACCTCGCTTTTGATCTGCTCGTCGTAGTCGGGATACATCGGCAGCTGCCAGACCGGCTCGCCCACGGCGCGGGCGGCGGCGGCGAGCGCATCGCAGCAGGGCTGGTCGTTCGTGAACAGGCCCGCAACGTCCTGGCCGAGGGCCACAACGCAGGCGCCGGTGAGCGTGGCCAGGTCGATGATCCGACCCGGCTTGAAGCCGCGGATCACATCAAGCACATCTGCCAGGACGATGCGGCCCTCGGCGTCGGTGTTGTGGACCTCGATCGTGGTGCCGTTGCGGGCGGTGATCACGTCCCCGAGCTTGTAGGCCGCGGGTCCGGTCATATTTTCGGCGAGGCCGATGCCGCCCACGATGTTGATCGGTAGCCGCAGTGCTGCGACCGTGGCCATGGCGCCGAGCACGGCCGCCGCCCCCGACATGTCGCACTTCATCGTGAGCATGCCGTCGGAGGGCTTAAGCGAGAGACCGCCCGAGTCAAACGTGACTCCTTTGCCGACGAACGCGAGGTCGGGAGCCTCGTCGGCCGCGGGTGACTGACGGCCCGTCCGTCCAGCACCGCGGTAACGCAGGATCACCAATCGTGGCGACCGGACACTGCCCCGGCCCACCGCGAGCATTCCGTTACACCGCTCGCTGACGAGACGGTCCTCGTCCCAGATCTCGATGTCGAGTCCAGTGCGGCCGGCGATCGTGGCGCACTCCTCGGAGAACGACTGGGGATAGATATCGTCGGGGGCCATGTTTACGAGCCTGCGGGCGAGATTGACGCCATCGGCGATGACCGTCCCCCGCTCGACGGTCTCGACCGGGGCCGAGACCCAGATCGTCGTGCCGAAGCGAGTGCGCTTCGGTTCTGCGCGATAGAAATCCTGACCCACCATGCCGACCGCGGCTCCTGCCACGGCCTGCTCGACCTGACGTGTGGTCCACGAGCCATCAGCCACGAAGGCAACCCGGCTTCGCGGTCGGCCCGCGAGGTGCCGGGCGGCGGCGGCAGCCGCCCGGTAGAGCACACCGGCATCAAGCTGTTCCCGCTTCCCGATGCCCACGACGATCAGCTGGCCGGCCCGCAGACCCTGAGCAGCGAGGATCGGCACGCACTCGTAACGCCGGCCAGTGATCTCGCCGGCCGCCGCGAGCCGCGCCAGGAGCCCACCCGTGGCGGCGTCGATCTCCGCGGCGGCTCCGGTGCCGACGCCTCCTTCGGCGAGGAACACAACGATCGCATCGGCTTCGATCGACTGGGGGCGGGCGGATGGTTCGCAGGCCACGCTGCTGGCAGACGGAAAAAACTCGCGGGTCATTTTCGGCTCTCCGGAGGAGCCCGTGTTGTACCCATTTTCAAGCTGCTGGGGAGGTCGCCCGGATCAACGGCGACAGGAGCACCAGCAGCACGGGCAGCACGATCAGGTTTCCCGCGAGGCCGCCGAGGAGCGTGAGACATGACAGCCAGCCGAACGAGACCGTCGGCATGAAGCCGCTTGTGGTGAGAGCGAGGAAGCCCGTCGCAAGCGCGAGTGTCGAAAAGATCATCGCACGGCCGGCCGTCTGGTGTGCCATTTTGAGCGCTGCCACGTGCGAGCCGGCCACGAGCCGGCGGCGGTAGACGGTGATGTAGTGAATCGAACTGTCGACCGAAAGTCCCATCGACACCGCCGCGATCATCGCGGTGCCCATGTTGATCCGCTCTCCCATCCAGCCGAGAAGGCCGAGCACGACGAAGATCGGCAGCCCGTTGGGGACCAACGCGATCGCGGCGAGCAGGGGGCTTCGGAAAGCGAACGCGAGCAGCACGAAGATGCCCGCAGCGGCAAGCAGAAACGTGAGCCACTGGTCGGAGAGCATGCGGTCAACCAGCTGCGACAGCAGAACGAAGAACCCCGTCACCTCGGCACCAGGGTGGCCGGACGCAGCTGGATATTGCTCCGCGGCGATCCGCCGAACCTGGCCGATGATCGACTGCTTGACGGCGGCCGGTTGCCGTTCGCGGGCCCGCAGCATGATGCGGAACCAGGTGCTGCCGTCCTCTGGGTCACGGCCGACGAGGGCCCGCACGAACGCCGGCTGCTGGTCGCCGTTCTGCCGGAGCATGGTGTTGACCGTGAGTGCCTGGAGTCTGCGGGGTAGCAGCGGCGCCGCCGAGAGCACGTCAGCGATGCTCATCACCTTCGTCAGGCGGGAGTCCTTCTGGCCATCGGTGCCGGCGACGGTGACCTCCGTCCGCAGCCGCTCAGCGAGGTAGTCGAGCGCGTCGAGTTGGGCCACATCGATCGGCTCCCGGGCCGGCACGAGCACGTCCCACACGCCCGCACCGCCGAGTCGCGACTCGACCATTTCGTATGACGCGACGGTGGGGCTCGAATCACGGAAGTTCTTCGTGAAATCGGTTTCGACAGTCAGCCAGCGCATCCCGGTGATGGCGACGACGGCGAGCACCGTCGAGAACACGAGGATCGGCTTGGGGTGCCTGACGATTCGCTTCATCAGGCGGTCGAGGCCAAGTTCCAGCGAGCCCTCGCCCCAGGCCATCCGTGGGTCGGCGTCGAACCGGCCGGCGAGTGCCAGAAACGGCAGCACAAGCCCGGTCGCCACGAGCACCATCGCGGCGCCGATCGATGTCATGATCCCGAAGTCATGCACCGGGCCGACGTTGCTGGCGACCAGGGATCCGAAGCCGATGACGTCGGTCACAATCGCCCCGACCACGGGCCAGAACAGGACGGAGATTGTCTCCCGCAACGAGGCTTTTGCATCGAGGCCGAGCGACCGCTGCCGCCGAAACTCGACGATGACGTGCGTGACGGTCGCGATGCCGACGACCGTGATCATCGCCGACAGCATGGTCGATACCATGGTCAGTTTGAGACCTGCGACGGCGAGCACGCCGCGGGTGCTCCACAGGGCGAGCAGCACCACGATGAGCGGCACGACGAGCCATCGCAGGCTGCGGAAGCACGCCAGGAGCACGGCGCCGGCGAGCAGACCACTACCGGTTCCGAGGAGGTTGCCGTCGCGCTCGAGCATTGCGAAGCCGTCGCGGAGCATAGCGGGTTCGCCCGCGATGGTTCCCATCGGCACGCTCTCCATCCGCTCGCGCATCTGATCGATCGTGCCGGCACGGGAGACGGCCTGTGCCCGAGGAGTGGCGACGTTGGTGGCATGGGGTTCGAGCACGCAGGCGACGCACGCGGTGCGGTGGTCGGCGCCCACGACGTAGCCTTCGAGAAGGGAGACGAGCCGCCGCGCCCAGCCCGCCGTCAGCCCGTCATCGAGGTCGATGATCCGGTCGCCAAGGGGCGTGCTGGCCAGACTCGTCACGGAGGCGACGCCCGCCAGTGATTCGAGTTCCGTGGCGAGGCTGCGGAGTCGCGAGATACCGGCGGCGGTGAACAGATCGGGATCGTCGTACGCGGCGAGCACGACCTCGTTCGAGCCGAACGTGCGGGTCATCCGGGCGTAGGGCGCGAGCGCCGGATCGCTGCGGTCGAACATCGTGTCGATCGACCGCGAGAACTCCAACCGTCGCGACCGCTCGACGGAGACCACGGCGAGCACGAGCGCGACGAGGGCAAGAATGCCGCGGTGGGCGATCAGGCCGCCGGCGATCCGGTCGGCGAACGAGGGGGTCACGGAAGGTTGGGAAGGGAGGCTGGGGTGCGGCGGACCGGACAAAGTCGGCGACTCGCTAAAGGGCGCTGGTTGCGCGGTACGGCCGAGAGAATGAGCCTATCCTACCGATTTTGCTGGGGCGGTACGGCATTTCCCCCCGTCGCTCATCGCGTGGTTCGCCACGACTGCTCTGTCTTCCCCGCCCACTGCCGCGCCCGTCGCAGCGCTGGCCCATCGCGTCCGCACCTCAGGACCAGCTGTGGACACGGCGATAACCTCCCGCCCTGCCATGACTTGCAGACGGCGAGTCGCGGTTGCGATGCCTTGACCTGCTGGCGCGGCCGCTCCTATAAACCCGCTGTTTTTCCGGCTTCAAGAGCGTTTCAGGCCCCGAGCGAAGAGCCCGAGTGCAGCACCGCGCGACCATGTCGACATCCCGTCATCACGGCCCGCGCCAGCGCGCGGGTCCGCGGTGCGGTTTCGCGCTCGAGCCGCGGGCGTCAATGCTCGTCCTGATTCTCGCGTTGGCGATGGTCGCCGTGCCGATCGTTGCGGCCACGCGGCTCCTCGCCGCCGACACGATCGTCGCGCCCGAAGCCAGCGCCGGCGCGCTGGCCTCGCTGCCGGCCCGCGGCCTCGCTGCTGCGATTGCCGAGGCTGGTCGCATCGAGGTGCCGGCCGCCGATCCTGCCGAACCGCTGGCTGTGCGGGCCACCCAGGCGGCTCGCTGGACCGAAGGCGCCTACGACGTCTGGCACCTCACGGGAGGTGTGACGATCGTGCAGGGCTCGACCGAGGCCGCGGCGCACGAGGCAGTCGTGTGGATCGAACAGCCCCGGCCTGCTGACGACGATGCGGCCGACGGGGAGGCCGAGCCGCGGGTGCGCAGCGTACTTGTCCGGATGGCGGGCGACGTGAACGTGACGTCACGATCAAGCGGCGCGGGTGAGCCGGCGACGGTGCGTGGACCGCGCTGGGCCGGCCGCTTCTGGACGCTTCGCGATCCGCGTCTCGACTTTGCCAGCGTGGTGGCGACGACCGGCACGCCGCCGATCTATGACGAGCCATCCGAGCCGACAGCCGGCGGATCGGCCGTCCGGCAGGTCGGCCTCGAGGAGTCGCCGATCGAGCAGACGCAGTTCAGCGAGTTCGGCACGCCGACCGCGCCACAGGTGTCGGCGACTGCGACCGCCCGCCGGCTTCGCGCCTTCCCGAGGTCGAGCGTGCCGCTGGCGATCAAGTGGCTGCCAAGCCCGTCGGGCAACGAGTGGATTGCGGTGATCAACTCCGGCGTGAATCTCGTCATCGACGGTGTCGATCCCGCCGGCCCGCTCGACATCTCTACCGACCGCCTCGTGATCTGGACCCGCGGCTCGGCACAGCCCGATCTCGACGGCTCGGCCGCCGAGGCCGCCGACGTGCCGCTCGAGCTCTACATGGAGGGCAACGTCGTCTTCCGCCAGGGACAGCGGGTGGTCGAGGCGGAAAACATGTTCTACGACGTGCCGCGGTCGAGCGGCGTGATTACCGGCGCGACCGTGCTGACGCCGGTCGACAACTACTCGGGCGCCGTGCGGCTCCGCGCCGACGTACTCCGGCAGGTCGATCGTAGCCGGTTCGTCGCGCAGCAGACGGGGCTCACGTCGAGCCGGCTCGGTGTGCCGACCTGGGAGTTTCGCTCGCGAGAGCTCGAGTTCACCGACGAGCAGGTGCCGCTCGCGAGCCCTTTCGGCCAGCCAGCAATCGACCCCGCCACCGGCGAGCCGGCCGTTGAGCACCAGCAGTTCATCACCAGCCGTGGCAACAGCGTGACGGTTGGCGGCGTGCCCCTGTTCTGGTGGCCGGTCTTCGCCACCAACGCGAAGAAGCCGACCTTTTACATCAACGACCTGCAGTTCAAGAACGACCAGATCTTCGGCACGCAGTTGCTCACCGGCTGGGATGCGTTTCAGGTGTTTGGCTGGCAGCGGCCACCCGAGGGCGTCGACTGGGATTTCGACGTCGACTACCTGAGCTACCGCGGCCCCGGCGGCGGCACGTCACTGCTCTACAACCGCCCCTCCTTCCTCGGGCTCGGCACGCCGGCGAGCGGCGATCTCGACGCCTGGTTCATCGGCGACGTCGGCCGTGACAACGTCGGTCTCTACCGCCGCGGCCTCGACTATCCGGGCTTCCCTGATCGGACGTTCCGCGGCCGCAGCTTCTGGCGGCACCGCCAGGATCTTGGCGGCACCACCGACAGCCTGTTCGGCGGCTGGCAGGCCCGCGGCACTGCCGGCTGGATCAGCGACATGAACTTCCTCGAGGAGTATTACGAGGCGGAGTGGGAGGAAGGCTACGAGCAGCGGACGTGGCTCGATCTGCGGCGACCGGTGGAAAACCGTGAACTTCGCCTGCTGTCGAGCATTCGGGTCGACCCGTTCTTCACGCAGACCGAGTGGTGGCCGAGACTCGACCACTATTATCTCGGGCAGCCGCTGCTCCGCGACGCGGTCACCTGGTACGAGCACTCGAACCTTGCCTATGCCCGGCAGAGCCTGCCGCAGACGCCGACGGTCGGCCAGGGGGGCAACGTCTGGACGCTGCTCCCCTACGAGAGCAACGTGCTGGGCGAGCGGGTGGCGACCCGGCAGGAACTTGACCTCCCGTTTCAGGCAGGGGCCGTGAAAGTGATCCCCTACGCCCTCGGCGAACTCGCGCACTGGGGCGAGGACCTGAGCGGCTCACCGATCGACCGCGCCTACGGTCAGGTCGGTATCCGCTCGAGCCTGCCGATGTGGTCAGCCGACAACACGGTCGAGAGCTCGCTCTGGAACCTGCACGGGCTGGCCCACAAGGTGGTCTTCGAAGCGGAGTTCTCCTACGCGGACTCCACCCAGAGCATCGACCAGTTTCCGCTCTACGACCAGCTCGACGACGACGCCATCAACCAGTATCGCCGCAACATTCCCTACTGGGATTACGGAGCGCCCCGGGGAGCGGGCCTCGCGGCTCCGCTGACCGCCCCGTTCATCTTCGGACCCGACAACAAGTACGACCCGCGGAGCTATGCGGTGCGGCGCGGCATGGGAAGCTGGGTGACCGGCCCCACGGAGATCGTCAACGACCTGACCGCCTTCCGCCTTGCCGCCCGCCAGCGGTGGCAGACAAAGCGCGGGCCGATCGGCAATCGGCGGATCATCGACTGGATCACACTCGACATCGACGGCGAGCTCTTTCCGGTCGACAGCCAGAACTTCGGCCAGGCGATGGGCCTCTGGCAGTACGATTTCCGCTGGCACGTCGGCGACCGCACGACGGTGCTCTCGACCGCCGACGTCGACTTCTTCAACAACGGGCAGCAGCTCTACACGCTCGGCACGCTTTTGAACCGCACGCCCCGGGGCAGTTTCTACATCGGCTTCAATCAGTTCGGTGGCCCGATCAGCGCGGCGGTGCTCACGGGCTCCTACACCTACCGCATGAGCCCCAAGTGGGCGAGCTCGTTTGGGTCGGCGATCGACCTCACCGGCCGCAACATCGGCCAGAACTTCCAGCTCGTGCGGATCGGCGAATCGTTCCTGATGACGTTCGGCTTCAACGTCGACTACAGCCGCAACAACGTCGGCATGACGTTCAACCTTGAGCCGCGGTTCCTGTCACGGACGCAGTTCGCCAGCCGCCGCGGTATGGACATCCCTGTGGCCGGCGCCTACGGGCTCGAGTAGCCCTCACGGCTCACGCCGGCGGGTCTTCATGCCGCGGCATGCCGAGCCACGCGCTCCAGCCGGCGAACAGCGCCGCGAGCAGGGCGTAGGCGGCTGCCAGATCGAGTGGCCCGCGGCCCGCCGCCTCGGGCGGCAGCCCGCCGATGGCCCAGGGCAGGAAGAGCCGGCCGTCGCTGAACGGGGAGTGGACTACGCCGCAGGCCGCGAGTGCTGCCGCGGCCAGGCACCAGCCGGCCGCGCGGAACAGTCGCCGGTCGAGGAGTGCCGTGAGCATGCCCGCCCAGAGCAGACTCGTGACGATAAAGCCCGCGGAGAGGATGTGCAGCGAGAAGAGTTCCCGCGCGAGCCCCGCATCGGGCTTTGCGCCGGCAGCCAGTAGTTTGTCGGTTTCGATCTTCGTGAGGGCCGCGAGTGCCGGCACACAGGCGAGCGCCACGGCCGGGTAGTGTTTCTGCGGAGTCGCATGAAAACTCTGGGCGGTGATTTCGAGGCCGACGAAGACGAGGATGGGCACGAGGGCCGGCTGGGGGATCGCCTCGTAAAGATAGGCGAAGGTCCCCGTGAGCCCGGCGAAGCCGATGAATACGGCTGTGGCCAGCGTGTAGGCGGCGCGGCCTCCCATGGCCTTGTAGGCCGGGTGGCCGATGTACGGGGTGGTCTGGATCACGCCGCCGCAGGCGCCGGCGATCACCGTCGCGATCGCCTCGACGCCGATCACGCGGCCCGTGTCGTATTCATCACCCGCCGCAGCGGCGCTCTCCGTGCAGTCAATGCCACCCACGACCGTGCCGAGCGCGAAGGGGATCACGATCGGCAGGTATTTCGCCGTGTCGCTCCACGCCTCGAGCCATTCACCCTTCAGCGCCGCGAGCCACTCGACGGGCCACAGAGCGGCCGAGGCATCGATTGCCAGATGGGCACTGTCCGCGGGGATCCAGCCCATCCGGCTGCCCACGAGATGAATCGTTCCGCCGACGATGACGGCCGCGAGCGCTCCGGGCACCTTGAACGGGAAGGGAATGTGTGACGTCAGGCTCGCGAGGATGATGCCTAGTGCCACGAGCCCCACCATCGGCGAGGTAAAGATTTCGAGCATCGGCATGAACGTGATCAGCGCCAGGGCGATCGCCGTCAGGCTGCCGAGCAGCGCCGCACGGGGCATCAGGCGGCGGACCGGGCCCGCCACGAGGGCACAGGCCAACTTGAAGATGCCGCTGGCCACGATCGCGCACATGCCGATGTGCCAGGCATGACGGGCGGCGGCCTCCTGCTCCATGCCGATGGCCATGGCTTCCGCGAACGCCGGGCCGATCACGAAAAACACCATCCCAAATGTGCTGGGCGTGTCGAGGCCCAGCGGCATCGCCGTGACGTCGGTCCTGCCGGTCCGAGCCGCAAGCCGGAAGGCCATCCAGGTGAAGATCAGGTCGCCCACCACCACCCCCGCCGCCGTTCCCGGGACCAGATGCGAGAGGGCGAACTGCGCCGGATACCCGAAGACGGTCGAAAGGAGCGAGACCGTCAGGACGAGGACGGCGAGGTTGTCGATCGACAGCCCGAAAAAGGCGTTGAGATCGCCCGGGGCTATCCAGCGGTAGGGGGCAGGTCGGTCCATGACTCCTGCGGAATGTCGGTCCAAGACGAAGAAAAGTCAAATTGTGCATAGCGGGCCGCTCGAGCGCATCCGCCTTTGGTGGAGCGGCGAGATGGCAGCTTGGAGGAGGGAGGCAAGGGGGTCGGCGAACGCTCGGGGAGCCTTGGGCCTATCCTCGCCCCGGCGACAAGACTTTTGCCGCCCCCGAGCCGGCGTTCCACGTAAGTCGAATGCGATCTAGTCCCCAGACGGCCCCCGGTCTGCGACCGTAGCTATACTCAAGCACGAGAACCAACAGCTAATCCCGGCGGAATCAGGCTGCGGACGCCCATCGGGGTCGAGTCGACGGCCGGAAGCCCTGCCGGGAACACCGAACCTTCTTGCACCCGCCGACGTAGTACTGATGGATCTGCACGATTCACGCACCGGTGGCCGCCTCGAGGGTCCGTCCCACGTTCAAGGGGGTGGGGCCGTGGGCGGCGGGTTTTCCGACGAGGAACTCCTCCGCCGCTGTCGGTTGAACGGCGACTCGGCCGCGTTCGAGTCGCTGGTGCATCGTTATGAACAGGAGTTGTTTAGTTATCTCCGTCGCTATCTCGGTAGCGCCGAGATGGCGGAGGACGTGTTTCAGGCAACGTTTCTGCAGGTACACCTCAAGAGGGAGCAGTTCGAGGAAGGCCGGAGGTTTCGGCCCTGGCTCTACACGATCGCCACCAATCAGGCCATCGACGCCCAGCGGCGCAACCGCAGGCATCGCATGGTGAGCCTCGATCACCGAACGGGTGGCGAGGACGACATGGGGACGCTCGTGGAGATGCTGGCGGGCAACGGACAGACGGCCGACGAGCAGATGCAGGTCGAGGAGGCCCGGGACTGGGTCCGCTCGGCTGTCGACGACCTCCCCGAATCGCTCAAGAGTGCGCTGATGCTGGTCTATCACCAAGGCATGAAATATCGCGAGGCGGCCGATGTGCTCGGCATCCCAGTGGGCACGGTGAAGAGCCGTCTCCACTCGGCCCTTTTGAAACTCAACGACTCATGGCGACGCAGCGGGCGTGCCATGCCCGATGCCGTCAGCGGTGGTGAGGGCGACTCAGTGATGAAGGAGATACCATGATCGCTTGCACGAGGCTCCACCATGCGTGAGGAAGAATTAGTTGGCTTCCTGATCGGAGGCCTTGAGGACGGCGAATCCCGCCAGGTCGAAGCCGCGCTGGCCGATCCCGCCAAAGGTCCGGCGCTTCGCCGCGATCTCGACAGTATCAGGCGGGCATTGCGGCCGCTGGAGTTTGAGCGAACTGCGGCCGCTGCGCCCCCCGGTCTTGCGAGTCGGACGCTCGCGTTTGTGGCCGCGCAGACGTCACCCGAATCGCGGCCCACGGCCCGGCTGGCGGAAGGCCGGCGGGCAGACGATGCGGTTTGGCAGGGGTCGTCGGCACGCCAGTGGCTCGATCGTGCCATCATCGCCGCTTCGGCTCTGGCGGCATGTGTGCTGGTGGCACCGCTTCTCCTCGAATCGATCGTCGATGCCCGGGCCCGCCGGGTGCAGCGCAACCTTCAGCAGATCGCGGGCTCGTTGCAGGGCTACGCCGAATCACATGGGGTCTATCCCACGCCACCGGGCGAGGGTCCGCTCTCCCGGGCCGGCCTCTACGCTCCGACGCTCGTCTCCGAGCACCGAATCGTGGCCGACGACGGCACGGTGCTCGCACCCGATTCGGCACTCTCGAAACAGGAGAATTTCCGCGTGCCGTCGCTGGAGGAACTCCGGGCGGCGGTGGGCACGCCGCAGTTCGACGAGATGGTGCGGTCGATGGGGGGCGACTACGGCTACACGCTCGGTCATCGCGACGCGTCCGGCGTGCTCCAGCCCAATCGCAATCAGCGCCGGGCCCACCATCCCCTTCTCGCCGACGCTCCCAACGAGAGTGGTGAGAAGAGCGACAACCACCCCGAGGGCATCCACCACATTCTCTTCGAGGATGGCCACGTCGAGCAGTTCGAGCACGATGCGCTGCACCGTGACGACCACATCTACCGCAATCACGACGGTGAGATCCGCGCCGGTAAGGATCCCGAAGACGCTGTCATCGGCGACTCGCACGACCAGCCGTGATCCCTGCGCCACCTCCGGTGGCATGATCGCCGTGCCATGGGGCGCCGAGCTAGAGCGCATTCAACGTACGTGGAACGCCGGCTCGGGGGCGGCAAAAGTCTCGTCGCCGGGTCGAGGATACGCCCAAGGCTCCTCGAGCGTTCGCCGACCCCCTTGCCTCCCTTCCTCCCAGGTGCCATCTCGCCGCGTGCGACAGAGGTCGCAGCACACGCGAGGTTGCGACGAAGTTTGATGGAAGTGAGTCGTGGGTGCGCCGTATGAAGCAAGAGCGTCGGGAGCTCAACAAGGACCGTCGATGCACTCTGGTCGCTCTGCGGTGACCCGCTCGACAAGTTCACCGAGGACGAGTGCCGCAACTGTTTCAGGCACTGCGGATACCGCTCCACGTAACCCGAAAGCGCACTCGATCGCATCTGCCTTCGGTGGAGCGGCGAGATGGCATCTTGGAGGAGGTAGGCAAGGGGGTCGGCGAACGCTCGAGGAGCGTCGGGCCGCCGCGGCCCTCAGCGACGAGACTTTTGCCGCCCGCGAGCCGGCGTTCCACGTAAGTCGAATGAGATCGAGCGTCACTTACTCGCGAGTGACCGTTTCGCGGCGGCGACGATACCATCGGTCGTGATTCCGAAGTGCTCGTAGAGTTTCGGGGCGGGACCCGACGCGCCAAAGCCCTTCATGCCCACGAACAGCCCGCGGCTGCCGAGCCACCGCTCCCAGCCAAAGCCGCAGGCAGCCTCGCAGGCCACTCGGGCCGTGACGGCCGCCGGGAGCACGCTCTCGCGGTAGGCGGCGTCCTGCTCCTCGAAGAGGTCCCAACTCGGCATGCTCACGACGCGGGCGTGCACGCCGTCGCCGGCGAGTTTTGCGGCGGCGTCGAGGCAGAGTTGCACCTCGCTGCCGGTGCCGATGAGGATGCAGTCGGGCTTGCCATTGGCGGCCTCCTTGAGAACGTAGGCCCCCTTGGCAGTGCCCGCCGCCGAGCCGAAGCCAGCCGCGCGGTCGAGCGTGGGAAGGTTCTGCCGCGAGAGCACGATCACGGCTGGCCGGTCGACGCGCGCCATCACGACGCGATACGTTTCGACTACCTCGTTGGCGTCGCCCGGGCGGAAGACCGACAGGCCAGGCACCGCGCGGGCGCTGGCCAACTGTTCGATCGGCTGGTGGGTCGGGCCGTCCTCGCCGAGGCCGATCGAGTCGTGCGTGAGCACGTAGATCACGCCCAGGTTGCCGATCGCCGAGAGCCGCAGGGCGGGCTTCAGGTAATCGAAGAACACGAAGAACGTGGCACAGTAGGGACGCAGGCCCGAGAGCGCCATGCCGTTGCAGGCGGATGCCATGCCATGCTCACGGATGCCGAAGTGGAAGTTGCGGCCGCCGTAGGAGCCGTGTCCGTAGTCACCGGCGCCGGGCACGAGCGTCATCGTCGACGGTGCGAGGTCGGCCGAGCCGCCGAGGAACCACGGCACGCCGGCGCTGATCCCCTGGATCACCTTGCCGCTCGACACACGGCTCGCGAGCCCCTTGGCATCGGCGGGGAAGCAGGGAATCTGCTTATCCCAGCCGGCTGGAAGCCTATCGGCGAGGAAGTCGCCGAGTTCGGCCGACAGGGCCGCATCGGTCTTTGCGAGATCCGCCACGATCTTCTTCCAAGCGTCGTTGCCCTGCGCGCCGCGGACACCGAGCGAACGTGCAAAATGCGCCGGCACCTCGGCTGGCACGCGGAACGACTCGTCGATGGGCCAGCCATACGCCTGCTTGGCCCCCTTGATCTCCTCGGCACCGAGGGGCGCGCCGTGCGCCTCGTGAGAGCCCGCCTTCTTGGGCGCCCCGTAGCCGATCACGCTCTTCACGATCACGAGCGTGGGCTTCCCCTGCTCACTCTTGAAGGCTTCGAGTGCTTTCCGCAGCGCGGCCGTGTCGTTGGCATCGGCGACCCGCTCGATCCGCCACCCGAGACCCTCGAATCGCCGACCCACGTCCTCGGTAAAGGCGAGATGCGTCTCGCCCTCGATCGTGATCGAGTTGTCGTCATAGATCCAGCAGAGATTCGCCAGGCCGAGATGCCCGGCGATCGACGCTGCCTCCGACGCCACCCCCTCCATGAGATCGCCGTCGCTACAGAGCACGTAGGTGTCGTAGTCGAAGACGACGTGGCCGGGCCTGTTGTAGTGGGCAGCCAGCCACTTCGAGGCCATCGCCATGCCGACGGAGTTGCCGCAGCCCTGGCCGAGCGGGCCGGTGGTCGTTTCGATGCCGGCGGTCATGTGATGCTCGGGATGGCCGGCGCAGACGCTGTCGAGTTGGCGAAACTTCTTGATCTCGTCGAGCGACACGGCGGGAGTGCCGTTCGCGCGACGGATCCCCGCGAGGTGGATCAGCGAATAGAGAAGCATCGACGCGTGCCCGCAGGAGAGCACGAAGCGGTCACGATTGGGCCACTGGGGATCGGCCGGGTCGTAACGGAGGAAGTCCTTCCAAACGGTGAACGCCACGGGTGCCAGCGCCATCGGCGTGCCGGGGTGGCCGCTCTTCGCCGCCTCGACGGCGTCCATCGAAAGCGTACGGATCGTGTCGATTGCGAGGCGGTCGAGGTCGGTGGCGTGAGGGGCGCGGGGTGCGGCGGTGGACATAAGGGCTCCTTCGGGGCGTTGGATAGACGTGGGGAGTGTAGAAGTGGCGGGAAACAGCAGTCAAACGCGGCCCGCCCCGGCGGTACTTCCCCGCCAGGAATCGCAACGGCTTGAGCCGTACCGCCGCGCCTATCGTCAAGAAGCCCCAAGCGCGAGTGCGGGGAATACGGGCGGCATTGATTTGATACCGGATTGGTTCACCGGTCGGTGACATGCTCGCCGCCGGGGGATTTTGCTACGGGATGCTCGCTTGGCCGCCGGGGCGGTGCTTGTGAGTCGAAAAGATTCCCCGGCGTCTGCGCGTGCCTCCGACCGGCTCCTCACGATCGGGAGCGTGTGCCTCCCGTCAAGAAGCCCCAAGCGCGAGCGCGGGGAATACGGGCGGCATCGATACGGTGCTGACCGGCAGCCTGCAACGGCCGGGATGGCGTTGCAGGCGTGAAACAAGCCCGGCAGCCAAGCGATACCTCTGGCTATCACGCAGACGGAAAGCCAGTTCATCGCGAGAGGTGGCGGCGGTACTCGACGTCGAGGTCCGCGTAGCTTTGCTTACAGAGGCGGGAAAGAGTGTCGGGGTCGGCGGTGCCCGAGTAGACGCGGACGAGATACTCCACGAACGCTTCGCGGTGACGGCCGCCGCTGCCGTTCATAAAGAAGTCGGCCAGACCCGCGAACTGGCTGTAGAGCTGCGGCAGCCGCTCGTCCGCCTGCAACGCCTGGCGGCCGAGGCCAGAGATTTCGGCGAGCGGCACGAAAAAGCCTTCGTCGAGCCGCTCCTTCGCGGCGGGCACGCGGCCGGCGTCGCGGCCTCCCACCGTCCAGCCATACGGCGTCGATCGGATCGTCTCCAGGTAGCAACCGGCCGCCTCGATCGCCCAAAAACCACACCGCTCGCCCGGGGGTTGTCGCACCTTCGCGGTGTCGTGCCGCGATTCGGCAAAGAGTTGGTGCGTGGCCTCGTGGTGGATCGTGATCGGATCGGGTTCCGCCGCGTCGCCGGCCTTGTCGATGAAGAACCAGATCGTCTTTGTCGGCGTCCAGTAGATACCGTTGGTCCTGCCGATGAGCGGCTCGAGTGGCCCGAGCTCCTGCAGGTATTGCCCGCGGTCGGCACAGAGGATCGCGGAGTGAGGCGTGTGCGGAGCGGTTCGGCCGCGGCCTGCGAGCCGCTTCTCCAGATCCTTTGGCTCAAAGGCGAAGGCACCGAAGACCTGTCGCCAGACGTCGGCCGTTTCCTCCAGACGCAGGGCGAGCGCCGCCGTGTCATCGACGGTGGCTGCGGAGACGATCTCCCAATGATCGGAGAGAAACTCGCGGCCGTACTTCACGTCCCGGGTTGTCTTCGCGTCTTCGGTGGCTGTGATCCAGCGGCCACGATTCAGTCGCTCGCCAGCGCGGTGGCGTTCCAGCTTCGCCTTGGGTAGCCAGCCGAAGGTCGGGTCGTAGGCCTCGCCCTTGTCGAGCCGCCGCGCGGCCTCGGGCCAGAGCCAGTCGCCGCCGCGTTTCACCCAGCCGCCGGCCATCCGGGCCCGTTCGTGGTTCGGATCGTCGCGCAGGCAGAGAAAGAGCAGCCGAATCGCCTCGCACGACCGCTGGGGCACGCACGGCGCATGTGGGTCGACGGGCCTGGCAAGCTCGTCACGAGTCGGCACGTGGTCATGCAGCCGGGACGCGGCGACGGCGTGCTCGAACAAGCCGGCGGCCCGCGTGCGACGGGCCGCGCAGAAATCTCTCCAGATGGTCTCCTCGTCGGGGGTGTTGACCGACGAGGGCTTTTCCAACCGCGTTGCGATCGAGACGACGATCTGCCGCTCGCCGGCCGCGGGAAGATTCCATTCCGTGATCGCCTTCGCCAAGTCGGCGTG
Organism: Planctomicrobium piriforme; assembly: GCA_945869735.1. Classification (GTDB taxonomy): domain Bacteria; phylum Planctomycetota; class Planctomycetia; order Pirellulales; family UBA1268; genus QWPN01. The sequence continues at coordinate 7,634 of CAMBPQ010000024.1, read as the reverse complement.
CCCACCGTTCGCGGCACTCGTGGCAAGCAAGGCGGCCGCGGCGGTGAACGCGTGGTCGAGTTCCGCGAGGCTCCCGGGCAACGACTGTGCGGCCGGATCAGCGCGTCCTGCGGCAGCGATCGCGACGACGGCTGAGCAGACAACGGCGCACAGCAACCACTGCCGGTCAGATGACCGTGACCCATGACACCGCATCACGCCCTCCTGCGGCACGCCGCCGCTCAGGATTCCGCGAACGCCGAGTCGAACTGCCGGTTGCTCGGTGAGAAGTCGAGGTTCTTCACGAACCGCGCTGCCTCGGCGGCACCATGCTCGCGGTCCATGCCACAATCCTCCCACTCCACCGATAGCGGCCCCTCGTAGCCGGCCTGGTTGAGGGCCCGGATGATCTCCTCGAAATCGACGCCGCCGCGGCCCGGCGAACGGAAGTCCCAGCCCCGGCGGGGATCGCCGAAGTTGATGTGGCTGCCGAGGATCCCGGTGCGGCCATTCAAGGTCACGATCGCGTCCTTGACGTGGACGTGGTAGATGCGGTCATGGAACGAGCGGATGAACTCCACGGAACTGACGCCCTGCCAGTGGAGGTGGCTGGGGTCGAAGTTGAAGCCAAACTCCTCGCGGCGGCCAAGCGCGTCAAGGGCCCGCTGGGCCGTGAAGATGTCGAAGGCGATTTCGGTCGGATGCACCTCGAGCGCAAACCGCACGCCGCATTCCGCAAACACATCGAGAATCGGATGCCACCGCTCCGCGAACTCCGCGAAGCCCGCGTCGATCATCGAGTCGGATACTGGCGGAAAAGAGTAGAGGAAGTGCCAGATTGAAGAGCCTGTAAAGCCGTTGACGACCGACACGCCAAGTTTCTGGGCTGCCCGCGCCGTGCGTTTCATTTCTTCTGCAGCACGCCGGTTGACGCCGGCCGGGTCGCCGTCGCCCCAGACGTGCGGCGGCAGGATCGACTTGTGACGCTCGTCGATCCGGTCGCAGACGGCCTGGCCGACGAGGTGGTTGGAAATGGCGTAGACGGAGAGGTCGTGCCGCTCGAGGGTGTCGCGCTTGGCCGCGCAGTAGCCACTCTCTTCGAGGGCGCGGGTGACATCGAAGTGGTCGCCCCAGCAGGCGAGTTCGAGGCCCTGGTAGCCGAAGTCACGGGCTTTGCGGGCTAGATCTTCTAGCGGCAGGTCGGCCCACTGGCCGGTGAACAGGGTGACGGGACGGGGCATGCGACGTGGCTCCGTGGCGGTAGTCAGATGGTTCCTGGGACGATCTGCCGATTGTGCCAGATTCGACCCGGCGAGCAACACCACGCGGTCACTGGCGGACCACTCTGCGAAGCAGCCACCAGCCCCAGAGCGTGATCAGCACGTTGCCCATCCAGACCGCTATGGGCGGAACCGAACCCCGCTTCGCCTGGTCGACGCCGAGCATGAAGATCGGGTAGTAGACGAACAGGATCGGCAGGAAACAGAGAAAAAAGCTCGTCAGGAAGTCGGCGTTACGCATTCGGATCGCCATCGGCGCTCCGACCAGCAGAAAGCAGAGGCAGCTGAAGCCGTTGGCCCACCGTCGCCAGGGCTCCATGATGATCCGGTTGAGTCGACCACGTTCTTGCCGGAGCATTTCCCGCTCGTAGGCCGTGTGCGCCGGCGAGGTCATTTCCATCCGTCCGGTAAGCATGCTCATCGCCGTCTTACCGGCGGCAAGCTGCTCGATGCGGTCGATCTTCCTCGCCTCTTCGATGCGGGCCGTCGCGAACTGAGCCATCGCGATCTCCGAGGGGCTCGTCGATATCGTGCTCTTGCGGCTGACGGCGTCGAGAGGCACTTCGCGGACGATCGAGTCGGGGAACGAGGCGGTGTAGTCCCCCATGTGGAGCGTCCCGTCGCGGAAGGTGACGACGAGCGTGCCCCTCGCCGCGTCGGCGCTGAGTTCGGCCTCGGCCGCCGAGACCGTGGCCGGCGGCCCGTTGGCATTGGACTGGAAGGTGAGCGTGGGCCGGATCAACCGCTTCCCGTCGACCGCCTTGACGTTGATTGACATCTGCGAGGTGCTGTAGGACCGCTGCTGCCGAAGTCTGCCATAGATGATCTGCTCGACGCTGCTGACCACGACCTGCCGGACGCCGTCTCGGCCCCACGACACGGCGACGTCGTTGAGCCAGACCGATACGAAACTCACCACCAGCGCGAGCGCTGCCGCCGGCCAGATGATCGCCACCGGTGAAATACCCGCCGCCTTGAGCGCGATCACCTCGTTGGAGGCCGACATCCGGCCGAAGACGCTGGCCACCGCGAAGAGCATGGTGCCCGGCACGGCGAACCGCATCGCCTCCGGGAGGACGTAGGGGACCAGCATCAGGATCTGGATGAGTCCAAGCCCCTGCTGCTGGGCCTCGCGAACGAGGCCGACGACCAGCATGAAGAGCGTGAGCGCCGTGAGTGCCACCAGGAAGACCTGGAGCAACTCCCAGAGCACGTATCGCGAGATGATCTTCATGGCCGCCGGAGTGTAGCGGTGGCGGTACTCCCGGCGGCAGGCCGATTTGGGCCGCTGATCAAAGGTCTGCCGCAGCCTCAGACCTCAGGCCGCCGCCCGGCGGTGGGCGATCTCGGGGAAGGCCTCACTGAAGGCGTGGCCAGTCTTGGAGCGGATGCCGAGCACCGTGAGCAGCTGGCGACGGCAGGCCCGGAAGGGCACCGCCACGCAGCGGTGGGCACGGATCCACCAGGGCCGCATCCGCTGCATGTCGGCGAGGCTCAGGCCGACCTGGTCGGGCCGGTGCTTCACGCGGTGCTTGAGCAGATGGTAGTCGTCACACCGTTGGAGGAGCCTGAGCACGCCACCAAACACGACCGCCGCCACCCGGCTGTCCGCGGGCAGACCAAACGAGATCTGGTAGTCGATCAGATGCGGGTGGCCCGCCTCGTCGACGAGGATGTTTTCGCGCTTGTGGAGGTCGACGTGGGCCACGCCGCGGCGGTGGGCCTCCGCGAGAATCGCCGCCAGCCGCGGGAAGAACCAGTCGTCGACCTGCTCACCTTCGGCCAGCGCGTGGCCCCCGATCCATTTGTGGGCGATGGCCGTCGGAAGAGATTTTCCCTCGACGCGGATGTCACCGAGAGACACGGGAGTCCCCTCGATGCCGGCGAGGCGATCCATGAACCACCGCTCGCGGGCGGCAAGGAACCGGCCCAGCCAATCCATCGGCACCACCGAGATTGCCTGCGTGCGGTTAAACTTGCACTTGGCGGTGCGGGTCGCCGACCGGTAGATCGCCGTCGCGGCCCACGAGTCATGCTTGAGCGTCTCGACGTGGCGGAACGTCTCGCCGCCGAGTTCAATCGCGAGCGGAGGCTCGGCATGGCCGAGCGCCCGAAACATGGCCGGCCGGGGGCGGGACGTCGCGGCCTCGGAATGCGTCTGCAAGGCAGCTGCGGATCCCATGGTGTCTCCCCTGGCATTGATGAAAGAGACTTTTCCTGTCCCAAGGCGATCGACCTTGTGCTCGAGGGCACTGGAGCCGTTTTGCCAGCCGGTCACCGTACCGACGCTGACTGGGCAAGCGGGGCAACGGCCCGTGGCAGACCTTGACGTTTGAACGCATCACCCATGAGCCTGAGGCGTGGTTGTGGGCGAAGCTCCACGTGAGCAGGAGCCCGGATCAACCGTGGGCGGTGTCATCGCCCCGGGCGGCATCGATCGAGCGGCGATAGGCAGCGATTGCGTCGGCCGCCGCCGTGATCGCCGCGGGGAAGTCGCCTGCCGTGATCTGCGACCGCGCCGCGGAGACGGCGGCGAGCAGCTGGTCGCGTTCCCGCGTCGAGAGACCGTGGGCGGCCGATTCGACGCTCGACACGATGCCCTCGAGGAGCGGCGCAGACGCAGCGCAGTTGTAGGTGCGGTAGGGACCGCCCCCAAGTTTTGCGCCTGGGAGCAGCACGCGGACAGGGCCGGTGGAGGATGCGAAGACGAAGAGCACGGCTGCCAGCAGGCAGCTGATGAAGAGCAGGGCCATCGTGACCGAGAGGATGAGGGCCAACGGGAACGCCAGGTCAGGCCCGAGGAGGCCGCCGACGACGCCGTCATTCACCATCAGGCCGCTCCAGGGGTTGAAGACCAGCGCTGTCAGCAGGCTGGCTGCCGCCCCAGCCAGCAGCTTCACGGGGAGGGGCTGGGGCTTTTTGTTCGCGGTTTCGTCGGTGAGCGGCCAGGGCGGATCGCCCGGGGCGACCTGCGACGCCTCCTTCCTGCCGGCCCTCGCGACGATCACGGTGACGTTGTCGGGCGCCCCGCGGACGAGCGTCAGCCCCACGAGCGCGGCCGCCGCCGCGTCCGGCGACAGGCCAGCCGCGAGCAGGCCGATCTCTTCGTCAGCCACCTGTCCGGAGAGGCCGTCGCTGCAGAGCACGAACACGTCACCGGTGTCCACCGGGAACGGTCCCTCGACGTCGACATCGACCCTGGGCTGAGGGCCGAGCGACCGCGTGATGATATTCTTCGGAATCGGCTCGTCGACGCCAGCCGTGCGTTGGCCCTCGAGTTCCCACGACAGAGAGTGGTCGCGGGACAACTGGTCGATCCTGCCGCCGCGGACGCGATAGGCACGGCTGTCACCGACGTGGCCGACAAGGGCGCCGCGGGGCACCAAGGCCAAGGCCGTGCAGGTGGTGCCCATGCCCTTGAGGTCGGCGGCATTCTCACCGCGTTCGTGGATCACGGCGTGGGCCTGCCGAAGGGCGGCGTCGAGGGCCCGTGGCGGCGAACGGGCGGCGAGTTTCTCGTAGACAAGCGGCACGTGCTCGACGGCCAGGGCGCTGGCCATCTCGCCGGCCGCATGCGCCCCCATGCCGTCGGCAACGACGAACAGCCAGCCCCGGCGTCGGTATTGCTCGACGCTCCACGGGGCAAGCACCACCTTGGAATCTTGGTTACTTGCGCGGCGCCGCCCAATGTCGGTGAGTTCGCAGCAGTCGAGGCTCGTGCCTGATCCCACGCTTCGGGCCCCGGACTGCGGTGGAGGGAGGATGGGACGCGGAAGCCTGAGAGTCTAGCCGGCCGGCGGGGACGTCGCGACTTGGAGAGGTCGGGGAAGACTGCGCGAGGCCCGCTGGTCTGGCGGTAGGCGACCGCGGTGTCTACTGTCCGCCCCATGGAACGGGCCTTCTTTATTAGAGTGTTGATCCCGGGTGGCCGTCGTCGGGCAGCGGTCGTCATGGCCGTCGCGGCCGTCGTCGCCGTCGTGGCCACGGGCTGTGTCCAGCGGCGGATGACGATCCGCAGCAATCCTCCCGGTGCGCTCGTCTACGTCGACGATTACCAGATCGGTACGACGCCGGTCTCGCACGACTTCGTCTACTACGGCACCCGCAAGATCCGCCTCGTCAAGGATGGCTACGAGACGCTCACCGTGCGGCAGCCGTTCCCGACGCCGTGGTACGAGATCTTCCCGCTCGACTTCGTCACCGAGAACCTGATCCCATGGGAGGTCCGCGACGAGCGGGCCGTCGAACTCGCCATGCAGCCGGCAGCATCGACACCGCCGGAACTGGTGGTCGCTCGTGCAGAGCAGGTGCGGCTCGCGGCCGGAAGCCTTCCGCCTGCCACTCCGCTCTCGGCGCCTCTGCCGGTGCAGCCGCTCCCGGCACCCCTGCCGGCGCAGCCCTTCGCGCCGCAGCCCATGCCGAGCCAGTTGCCGCTTGTCCTTCCGCCGCCACAGTCGCTACAGGGATTGCAGCCGCCGCTGCAGAACGCGCCGTCGCAGGGCATTCCGTCGCTCGGCGTGCCATAATCCTGGTATGTCACGTGCCCACCCTTCCGATCGCTCCCCCGACCGCGCGTCCGTCGAGTCGCTGAAGCTCGACCGGCTCCGTGGTCTGCTCCGGGAGATTCTGCCGCACAACGCGTTCTATGCGACGAAGCTGGCCCGGGTGGTCGACGCGGCTTCGATCAAGTCGCTCGACGAACTCGCCGATTGGCCGTTCACCTACAAGGATGAACTGGTCGAAGACGCCGCATCGACGGGACGTCCCGCCAACCTCACCTGGGAGCCGGCCCGGTATGTTCGGTATCACCAGACCAGCGGCACGCATGGCAGGCCGCTGCCCGTGCTCGACACGGCGGCCGACTGGGCGTGGTGGATGGATTGCTGGCGGACGATCCTCGATCGCGGCGGTGTGACATCCGGTGATCGCATGCTGGTGGCCTCGTCCTTCGGTCCCTATGTGGGCTTCTGGAGCGGCTTCGACGCAGCCCTTGCCCGCGGTGCGATGGCGATCCCGACCGGTGGACTCACGAGTCTTGCGAGGCTCGAGCTGATCCGCAGCCTGGGAGCCACCGTGCTGCTTGCGACGCCGAGTTACGCGCTCCATCTCGCCGAGGTTGCCGAGGACAACAAGATCGATACAGCAGGGCTCGGCCTTCGGCTGGTGATCGTGGCGGGTGAGCCGGGAGGCTCGGTCCGCACGACCCGCGGGCGGATCGCCGCTGCCTGGGACGTCGACGTGCTCGATCACGCCGGCGCCACTGAAGTAGGGCCCTGGGGCGTGGGCGACCCGCACGGCGACGGACTCGACGTGATCGAGGAATGGTTCCACCCCGAGTTCCTCTCGCTGGCGACCGGAAGCCCGGCGGTGCCAGGCGAACTCGCCGAACTCGTGCTCACCACGCTCGGCCGCACCGGTGCGCCCGTGATCCGCTATCGCACCGGCGACATCGTGCGGCCAACCTGGGCCGCCGCCGGCGACGTGGCTGCCGGTGCCTGCCCGTGGGTCCGGCTCGACGGTGGCATCCTCGGGCGGACCGACGACATGCTGGTGGTCCGCGGCGTCAACGTCTTCCCGCACGCGATCGAAGAGATCGTCCGCGGGTTCCCCGAGGTGGTCGAGCACCAGCTCACGGTGTCGAGGCGTGAGAGCCTCGACCAGTTGTCGCTCGCCATCGAGGATCGGCTCGACGATCCGGGCCGCGTGGCCCGCGAACTACAAGTCCGTCTCGGCCTGCGGGTCGACGTGACGACGGTGCCGATCAGCAGCCTGCCGCGGTTCGAGGGCAAGGGCCGCCGGATCGTCGACCTTCGCGACCGTTCCCAAGGTGAAGCATGACCACACCCGTTCCTGCAGCGATCCGTCGGGTCGATGACCCGCATTCACCGTCCGCCATCGAGATCGCCTGGAGCGACGGCGTGGCGGCGGTCTACACCCCGCGGCTCCTCCGCGACGCCTGCCCGTGCGCAACCTGCCGTGAGAAGCGTGCCGCCCCGGCGCAGCCGCAGCTTCTCCAGGTGCTCAGTGCGGAGGAAGTCGCGCCACTCAAGGTCGTCGGCATGCAGCCGGTCGGCCAATACGCCTATTCGATCGAGTTTTCCGACGGCCATTCCAGCGGCATCTACACGCTGGAGTATCTCCGCGAGCTGGCACCCTGACGGGAGGCACGCCGCACGGATGTTCAACACGTCTCCCGATCGTGAGGAGCCGGTCTTGTTTCACGCCTGCAACGCCATCGTGGCCGTTGCAGGCGTGAGGCAGCCGAAGCGACAGCCAGAGGTGTCCCTTGGCTGCCGGGCAGCATCCTCCTGATGCTGAAACTTCCCGATCGTGAGGAGCCGGTCGGAGGCACGCGCAGAAGCCGGGGCATCTTTG
>CAMBPQ010000023.1 GCA_945869735.1 Planctomicrobium piriforme | reverse complement strand
GAGATGAGCGGCCGACCGATCTGCATCGATCTCAACAGTGATCTGGGTGAAGGGGCCGGCCACGACGCCGAGGTCATGCCGTTGATCACGAGCGTCAACATCGCCTGCGGAGCGCATGCGGGCGACGACGCACTCATGGCGGCCACCGTAGCCCTCGCCCGACGGCACTCCGTAGCGATCGGTGCGCATCCCGGTCATGCCGACCGCGAGCACTTCGGCCGCCGGGAGATCGCGATGGGGAGCGCCGCTGCTGCCGCGCTCGTCACGGCCCAGATCGCCCGCCTCGCCGAGTGCGCCGGCCCCATGCTGCATCACGTCAAGCTCCACGGCGGTCTCTATCACCAGGTGTCTCGAGACGTCGCGGACGCCGACGCCGTGGCGACGGCCATCGCCGCCCGCTGGCCGCACCTTGTGCTGTATGCCCTCGCGGGGAGCGTGCTGGCGGCCCGCGCGCGGGCGGCGGGGCTGGTCGTGGCCGAGGAGGCGTTCATCGACCGGGCTTATGCGGTCGATGGTTCGCTCGTGCCGCGGTCGTGGCCTGGCGGCTTGATCGGCGAACCCTCCGAAGCTGCCGCACGGGCAGTCACGCTTGCGACCCGCGGCCGGGTGCGGGCGATCGACGGCAGCGAGATTCGGGTGACCGCCGACACGCTCTGCATTCACGGCGACGGCCCCAATCCCGTGGCCACGGCCCGAGCCGTACGGGTAGCGCTCGCCGCCGCCGGGATCACCGTCACCGCGGACCGGTGACCGTTGCTGTGTGGGTTCGAGCGCATCTGCCTTGGGTGGAGCGACGAGATGGCAGCTTGGAGGAGAGAGGCAAGGGGGTCGGCGAACGCTCGAGGAGCCTTGGGCGTATCCTCGCCCCGGCGACGAGACTTTTGCCGCCCCCGAGCCGGCGTTCCACGTAAGTCGAATGCGCTCTAGGCCAGGCTCTCGGAGCGCTGCGGCGGGGAGGCGATCACTCGGCATCGTTTTCTTCTGCGACCTCAATGCCCATTTTCGCAAGGGCCTCGATGAGCCGGGCCTCGCTGACTCCGACGAACGCCGCCGCCACCTTGCCCTCACGGTCAATGAGGTAGAGAGTCGGCAAACCAGGCACGTTGTATTTTTGCCGGGCGACGCTCTCGGGCGAATCCTTGGCCGCCGGATCGAACGCGAACGTGAAATTGTAGTTCTTGCCCCGGTTGGCCGCGATCCATTCGCCGAACGTGTCACGATCGTCGAACACGTTGACGCTCAACACCTCCACGTTCTGATCCTTGACTCGCTGGTACACACTCTCGAGCCCGGGCATCGAGGCCAAGCAGGGGCCGCACCATGTCGCCCAAAAATCGAGAATTACCACCTTGCCCTTGAAGTCGGCGAGGCTCAGCGGCTTGCCCTCGGGCGTCTCGACCGTGAAGGCCGGAGCGACCACGCCCGGTTCGAGCAGCGGCCGCACCTCGACAGGCTTCTGCAGCGACGCCACATCGCTGCCGGGCGGCGCCGTCGGCGTGATTGTCAGGGTGGCGCCGCTGATCGACGGCCGGGCGATATACCACTGCCCGTCGACCTGGAAGGGGTCGGCGAGGTTGAACCGTTCCGGTGCACGAAGTTCCTTGTCCCCCTCCTTGGTCATGAGCCCCTTGAACGTCCCGTCGCCGTCGAGATCGATGCAGAGTTCGACGAACCGCCGGGTCAGGTCACCCTTCACCGGCACGGTGAACAAGGCGTCATTCGTGTTTTCGGCGAGCACGATGGCGTATTCCTTTCCCTCCCGCTCGTCACCTGCCCCGAGCGTCACGGTGCCTTCGCGGCCTGAGATCTTGGCGAACGAGAACCCACTCGCCTCGGGCCGCCGGAAGATGAAAATCCGGTATTCCCCGGTCTCGGTCTCCTCCGAAGGCGTGCCCCACGATGCCCGAACGGAGCGGGTGGCAAACTCGACGTTTGCCCCGCTGATCTCCTTGGTGAGATCCCATTTCCCCGTGCCGTCGTCCGAGAGATCGCCGTTGTGGTTGCTGTCGACATAGAGCCGGCTTCCGGACTTGAGCACGTCGATCACGACTGGCGTGTCACATTTCGGGCCATTGCCCACTCGGATGACGCCGTATCTCGGCGTGCCCTCATACGCGGGTTCCTTGACCACGCCCGGCGGTTTGGTGTCGATGGCCTTCAACACTGCAGGCATATAGCCCATCCTGCTGGCTCTCAGACGATCCATGTCGAGCGCCGTCGGATTGAGCGTGAGCCGCACGGTGACCGGATCGACGGGACTCCCCGCAGGCTCGACCTGAGCACTGTGGGCTCGGCAGGCCGACGCGGCGGCGAGGGCGAACGCCAACGCACGAGAAACCATGGGACGAGCAGGCATGAAGAGAGCCTCGACGGGTAAGACTACAGACGTGAGCACGACCGGGGCAGGAGTGTCACGGGAGGTCGACCTGTTCTTGTCCCGCGGGCGTCACCGCCGACCAGAAGACGACCGAGTCGCCGGAGGCGGATGCCGACCGCACGCTAGCATCAATCATGCAGAAGTTGATCGTGTCGCCATGGCATGCTTGGAGTAGTTTGCTATCGGCCGCGTTGACGGACGGCGCGGACTGAATCGGCGGCGACGTCGCATCGGCAAGCGCGTTGGGAGCCTGGCAGTTGTAGCTGTCTTTCCAGGCGCCCGCGGTCGCGGAGCCAGGCCGGTTGGAACGCCCCACGGTCGCGGTATCGTTCGTGGGGTGAGCAAACGTCGGCGCCCTGTCGCTCGTCCGCCTGTTGTACTGCGTCATGACCACAGGCCCTGCCGAGCCCGACGTCGTCTGCGTGTAGCTCTCGGCGATCGCGATCGTCTTCGAGGTTCCGTCAGCCACCTTCGAGAGCTTGGGCTTGAGATAGAACAAGACGCCGTTACTCAGGTAACTGCTCGTGCCCTTCGTGGTCGAGTTGACCGTAGTCTTCGAAGGATCGCTCGGGCAGTTGAACATGGCCACCGCGGGTACTTGCGTGTCCAGAAACGTTGAACTCGACTTGAACAGGCTGCGGAGCTTCTCATCCTCCGCATAGGCGAGAATCACGACGTGCAGCGGGTAGGTCGCGGTCCCCGACCCCACAAGCGCGGAGTTGATGTTGCTCAGGGCGTCGGGGAGCCGTTCCCGCTGGGCGGTGGCGTAGGCATGGATCGTGAGGCCGATCTGCCGGAGGTTGTTCATGCATGACGTTCGCCGCGCGGACTCGCGGGCGCCCTGGACCGCGGGCAAGAGCAGGCCGATGAGTGTGGCGATGATCGCGATCACGACGAGCAGTTCGACTAACGTAAACCCCCGTCGCGGCTCGACTCGGTTGTGGGAACCAGACCGTCGCCGCCGCAGCAGCCAGCACCCGCAGGCAAGGCTCAAGCATGCCAAAGCAGCCACGCCCGGTTCGGGCACGGCCGCAACGGTGCCCACGCGGATGCCCCAGTATTGATATTGGCCGCTGTTGACGCCCGCGCCGTTCCCGGAATTGCGAAACGCGGCACCCGAGGCCCCCTCGTTGTTCTGCCACGAGCCGCCACGATAGACGGGCAGCATTTGGCCGGCGATGGTTCTGTTCTCTCTCGTCGCTTCCGTCCAGTTGTAGATCAGCCCGTCGAGGTCGTCGAGGTCGTAGTAGCTCGTGGCCGTCGTATAATCGCCGACGTTTGTGAGATAGATGAGGTCCTTGTTGAACACCGCTCCCGTCGTGGCAAACGTGAGAGCAGACGTGCCACCCGACCCGCCGGTGGTACCGGCGCCGATGTTCGCACTGTAGGATGTACCTGGCGGACCGACCGATGCGGGTGATGTGTTGCTCCGCGTGCCATATTGCCAGTAGCCGCCGGCACCTTCGGCCAGCGTCGGATCGTAGTAGGCTGCCTTGTACCACTCATTTTCACTGGGCAGAAAAATCTGGGCGCCGACGGCCCGCGGCGGGGGCGTGGCGAAGGAGTTGCTGGCAAAAACCGCCATGTCGTACACGCCGCTTTCGGTGCCGCCCGAGCCCTGGCCGTTGGCCAGCCAGTTGACGAATCGCGCCGCTCGCGACCAGTTAATCTGCACGACGGGGAAATTGTCTTGCCCCGACTTGACGCTGTAGCGGCTCCCGGCCGCGGCGCCGAGATTCTTGTCGATGCCGCCGCTGTAGGCTGGATAACTCACGCCGCCGATCACCGCGTCCGACATGTTCGCAAGGTAGAGCGTCGTGCTTGTGCCGCTGGGGTCGACCTTATTGAGAAACTCAACATATTGCGCATTGGTGACGTCGCGCTTGGCGATCGAATAGTCGTAGGCCACGGAGCCGTAGCCGCTGGTGCCGTCGCCCGGCTGGCTCCCGTTGACCTTCGTCATAGTGAGCGTGTCGGCGGCGTTGTTGGCGTTGCCCACCGTCGCCCAGTCGAAGGTGACCTCGGCGCACGCGTCGAACGCGAAAGCCACGGCGATGAGCGCCGCCGACACGATCGCCGCAAGACGGCTCCCTAGAGACAGACCCATGCCGCAGACTCCAACGTGGGGGAGACGAGTTCTCTGGGTGTAACCGTCGAAGATGAGGGGCTACACGCCGCTACCGGCCGCGTCCGGCGACGCGCGGTGAACACGCCGTCGCACGATCGCCCATGCCCCAAATGCCAGACCAGCGCCTGCCAAGGCCACCGTGCTCGGCTCGGGTACCGCGGAGACGGTCATGAGGTCGAGCCGCATGCTGCCGCCGCTGCTGAGCGAGCGGTTGTAGCCATTGGTGATATCGGTCGAGTCGGTGCCCGCGAACGACGACACGAGACCGGTCGTGCCGCTCGTGGCGGATAGATTCGGATCCCAGAGGCCGACGATCGCAAACGCGAAGTTGGCATTATTTTCGTAGCCCTGGCCGGTGGGGAGCGTGTAGGAGATATCGTCCACGAATCCCGCAGCAAGGGGTGCCGTGAGCGTGCCGGTCGTCGTCACTCCCTGCGCGAGCCAGTTGCCGTTGATCGTGCGGAAGTCCATCATGCCGCCCGAGCTCACGTTGACCGTGGCCGTGCCGGAGATCGGAGCCGTGCCGGAAGAGAGCCCGTTGACGAACTGGCTAATCGACGAACCGGTGCCGCCCGAGGGAGCCGAGAAGGCGCCCGCGGTGCCGCTCGTGCTCACGAGCAGTTGCCAATAGCGGCTGGATCGGAAGCCCACCGTCTGGCTCCATGAGAGCTTCACAGCCTCACCGGGATTCATGCCGGTGGTGGGAGCCTGGAACATCACGCCCGCCGCAGAGTTCGCCGCTGTCAGGAGCGGCGGATTGATCGTCGCCGAACGGTTGTACGTGGTGCCGGTGACGACGGTCCCAGGATCACCGGCCGCCCCGTTGGCGAGGGTGCTCGAGAGGGGAGCCGAGGGGGCGCCCTGACCGTAGCCAAGCACGGTCCCGGAGAGCACGGTTCCCGTCCAGGGGCGGTTGAACGAGCCGCTCACGGTCGTGTTGAAGTTCCACTGCGAGATCGTGGTCTCAGCCGAAGCCGGCGGCGCCAGGAATGCCGAAATCACGAGGGCCGCCACCGTCAGCAGACAAGGTTTCATGATGAACACCTGGTAAGGGGGAAGATCGCACGAGAATCGATGACCGACGCCGCCCTGCGTCGTCACCCGCCCAAATGCAAGTCACGTGCCGAACTCCCTGGTGGCAGTGATTTCGGCCGTCAACGCGGTTTCAAGTAACTCAAAACAGAAACAACCCGGGGCGACTCCCAGAGCAGCCCACAGATGGGACGGACGGCCGCTTGCGTCGCAGAAACTGGGAGTGGCTCAAAAATACTGCGATTCCTGGCTCGCACACTTTGCGACGGCGAGTAAACTTTTTTTTTCGCAGGGAACGGCTCGACGGGGCCGGTCACTGTTCGGCGGGCGATACCACGCCCCCGGCCCAGAGGAAGGGCACCAGCCATGCACGATTATGAACTCAATACGCCGCCAGCCGGACCGGCGGCGCGAGTGTCTCCGTTCGTCAGCCTGCCCCGCTGGGCGCGAATGACGGGCGGATCGGCATCGATCCAACGGCTCGAGACGGCGATCTGCCGGGTGGCGAAGTTCGAGTGCACGACGCTCATCACCGGCGAGACGGGCTGCGGCAAGGAAGAGGTTGCGCGGGCGATCCACGCGGCCGGCCCGCGGCATGACAAGCCGTTCATCTCGGTCAACTGCGCGGGCATCCCAGCGGCCATCGCCGAAAGCCAGCTCTTCGGCCACGAGAAGGGGGCCTTCACCGGGGCCAGCGGTCCCGCCCGCGGGGCGATCCGCTCGGCCGATGGCGGCGTCATCTTCCTCGACGAGATCGGTGACATGCCGGCCGACCTGCAGCCAAAGCTGCTCGGGTTTCTCGAGCGCCGGGAGGTCACGCCGGTCGGCTCCCCGCAGAGCGAGCCGGTCGACGTGATGGTCATCGCCGCCACCAACCGCCACCTCGAGGCTGCCGTTGCGGAGGGAGCCTTTCGCGAAGACCTGCTCTATCGGCTCAACACCGTCCACCTCGTCGTTCCACCGCTTCGCGACCGCTCCGATGACATTCCGCGTTTCGTGGCGCACTTCTCGGCCCATTACGCGACACGGTACAGACAACCGCCCTGGGTGCCTGGGCCCGCTACGCTGGCCCGCCTGGTGGAGCACGACTGGCCCGGCAACGTTCGGCAGCTCTCGCAGACGATCCAGAAGCTGTATGTGTTCGCCGACACGCGGGAAGCCGTTCTTGACGAGGTTCTCGGGATACTGCCCGCACGACAGCGGCTGCCTGACGGCGTGGGCGACCGCGGCGACATGCCGGCCGCCCACGAGGCCGCGGCGAAAACGTTCAACCTGCGTGAGCTCCGCAGACGCACCGTGCGCGAGGCGCTCGAGGCAACCCAGGGCCATTTTGCGAAAGCCGCACGGCTGCTGGGCGTGTGCCCCAACACGATGACGAAGCTCGTGGCCGAAGCCTGTCCGGAACGCATGGCCAGCCGCTCTGCCCGAGCGCCTCGTCCCCGGTGAGTTGCCGGCAGGAAGCCCCAATCGCGAGCGCGGGGAATACGCCCGCCACATCTTTCGTATCCGCGCTGCCATCACGCCCGCCACCCGCTTTCCCATCGCTCGCGATCCGAGCTTCTTGAAGGCACCCGACGCCCCGCCCAGCGCAAAGGTGGCGATCCATCGACGTCGTCTGTCCGCTTGCAGAATCAGGCGATTTCAACGGCAGCCCCTTGGCTCGGTGGTGAAGAGCCGCGTCGAGAAGTAACGCTCTGCTCGATCACAGCGGATCGTCACCACCCGCGCGCCGGCGGGCAGGCTGCGGGCGACGCGGAGCGCGGCCACCACGTTGGCGCCCGACGAGGTGCCCACCAGGAAGCCGTGCTCGCGGGCCAAGCGTCGCGTCATCAGCAGTGCCTCCGCCGAGCCCACTTTTTCGGCGGCATCGATCGCGCCGCCGTCGAGCAGGGGAGGCAGGTGGCCTCCGGCCACGCCCTCGATACTGTGACAGCAGGGGGCCTCGCCCTGGAGCATGGCGGCCATCGGATCCTTGATTGAACCGGTGGGATTGAGGAACTCGGCTTTGGCGTGAATCGTCAGCTCTTCCTCGGGAAAGAAGAGCGGCACGAGCGGCGTGTTGCCGATTAGCACCAAGACGGCGTGGCGGTGGCAGTGTTGTGGCGTCGAGCCCTCGGTCAGCGCTCGTAAGGCGGGCGCTGATGCAGGGGGATTGGTGACCGGAAGGAGCACCACCACGGTAGCGAGGGTCAGTTCCAGAAAATGGGATCCAACCGCCCTTCTTCGACAAGAAATGGAACTGCCTCTGGGCGCAGAATGCACTATCGAACTGAAGACCAGCACTTTGCGTGCTGGGATGGTTCGAGATCTCTACCCGAGACATGCCCTGCCGGGAGGAAGCGGGATCCCATGAACAGGATTGTCGTCTGGTCGCTGGTGTCGGCGCTCGCCGGTTTTCTCTTTGGGTTCGACACTGTCGTCATCTCGCACGCTGAGCAGACCACCCAGGATCTCTGGGACCTGAGCCTTGGGTTCACGACGTGGCGATGGCCTCGGCCCTCTTCGGTGCCCGAAGGATCAAAATCTCAGTCGCGCGACACGGGCCCGGCCGGAATCGCTAGGATAATCCTCCGTGCCCTCCCGTCGTGCGGTGTCGACGGCACCGGGCCACCACCCTGGAGCCTGTCATGTCCCGCAGGAAGATCGTCGCCGGCAACTGGAAAATGAACCTCGATCGGGCGAAGGCGCGGGAGTTGACCGCCGCCGTGGCCGCCCGGGTCGCCGAGGCCGGCTCGACCGAACTCGTCCTCTGCCCGCCTGCCGCCTACCTCGAGACGGTCGGCTCCGCGCTTCAGGCGGCTGCGTCGGCTGTGGCCCTCGGCGGCCAAAACATGCACGACAAGCCGAGCGGCGCCTTCACTGGGGAAGTGGCTCCGCCGATGCTTCTCGATCTTGGCTGCCGCTACGTGATCCTTGGCCACTCCGAGCGGCGGACACTCTTCGGCGAGACCGACACGCTCGTCAATGCGAAGGCCAAGGCGGCCCTGGCCGCCGGGCTGATCCCGATCGTCTGCGTTGGCGAAACGCTGGAAGAGCGGGAAGGCAGCCGCACCGAGCAGGTCGTGACGACGCAGGTGAAGGGCTCGCTCGCCGGGCTCGCCCCCAACGAACTCGAGACGGTGGTGGTCGCCTACGAGCCGGTCTGGGCGATTGGCACCGGCAAGGTGGCCACGCCGCAGCAGGCCCAGGAGGTGCATGCCCTGGTCCGCTCGCTGCTCGGTTCGCTCGCGTCGCCGGCCGTGGCCGCCAAGGTGCGGATCCAGTACGGCGGCAGCGTGAAACCCGACAATGCGGCCGACCTCGCCGCCCAGCCTGACATCGACGGAGCCCTGGTCGGCGGTGCGAGCCTGAAGGCCGACGACTTTCTCGGGATCGCCAAGGCGTTCGGGGGCTGAGGCTCCCGCGCTGCGTGTCGGGGTAGCCTGCCTGACGGGGATGGGCTACGCTCTGCGATTCCTGTCCTGGCTTTTTCCGACCCGGAGCCTCGTCCGTCCATGACCTCGCTGATTCGTTTCTCCCTCGGCTTCATGCTCGTCTTCTCAGCGCTCTTTCTGATCGCGCTGGTGCTCATCCAGCGCGGGCGGGGGGGCGGTTTGGCAGGGGCCTTCGGCGGCATGGGCGGCCAGAGCGCGTTTGGCACGAAGGCCGGCGACGTGTTCACCAGGATCACGGTCGTCGTCGCGGCCGTCTGGATCCTGCTTTGCATCCTCGCAATCAATCTGCTCGGACGCAGTGAATCGCTCTTCAGCCCGACGCTCGGCGGCACGGCCGGGCAGGCGGTGCCCGCCCAAACTACGGTCCCGCCGGCTGCTCCGCCGGCCGGCGCGAGCACGACCGAGGGCGGCTCCACCGCTCCTGCCGACGACGTGAAGGCGGAGACGAAGACAGACGCTGCCGCGGAACCCACGGCCGAGACGCCGGCCGCCACTGAACCGGCGACGCCCGCGGCCGCGACACCGGCAGCCCCGACCATTCCCGATGTCCCGGCAACGCCTGCAGCGCCTGCCGCCAAGTGACCCATGGCCCTGAGCATGACCGGCTGTGGTGAGGGCAGCGCCGGCGCCGGTGGCAATACCTGCCGCGTCGAAATCCGCGGCGTGAATGGCAAGCAGTTCAAACTCACCGTCCGCGCTCGCGAGGGACTGTCAGGGCTCGAGGGTCGGATCGAGTCGGCCGTTCGCCAGCGCATTCGCCGGGGCACGGTGCAACTCACGCTCGACATCTCGGGTCCGGCGGCCGCCACCGGCCGACGACTCGATCGCGGTCAACTGGGCGGCTACCTCGATGATCTCGAGGCCTTTTGCTCGGCCCGCAACCTGCCCCTGCCGCAGTCGGCCGACGCCCTGCTCGGCCTGCCAGGAACCGTCGTCGATGCCCCGCCCGATCCAGGTTTGGCGGAGAACGCCTGGCCGCTGGTGTCTCAGGCACTCGAAGCCGCGCTCGATCGCTACGACCAGATGCGGCGGGCGGAGGGCGCCAACCTCGCGGCCGACATGCGGGTCACGTGCGGCGAGATCATGTCGCTTGCCGATGAGATCCGGTCACGCGTGCCGCTGGTGGTCACCGCCTACCGTGACCGGCTTTTCGAGCGGGTGACAAAACTCCTCGCCGACCGGGGCACGACCTTGGGGGAGGCTGATATCGCCCGTGAGGTGGTCCTGGTCGCCGATCGTACCGACATCGCCGAAGAAATCGTTCGGCTCGCGAGCCACATCGACCAGTTTGGCCGACTCCTCGACGAAGACTCCCCCGGAAGGTCGCTCGACTTCCTCGCCCAGGAACTCGGTCGCGAGGCCAACACGATCGCCTCGAAATCACTCGACGTGCAGATCGCCCATGCCGTTGTGGAGGTCAAGACCAGGATCGAGCGGCTCCGCGAACAGGCCCAAAACATCGAGTGACCGCCAGCTGCCGGCCGCCGCTTTTCAAGCGGGCGGAGCCTACGGTACAACAGATGGATGGAAGTCCGCCCGGGAAAACTTGTCGTCATTTCCGGCCCGTCTGGCGTAGGCAAGACGACGCTCCTGCGGCAGCTACTCGCCGATCTGCCGGCGTTGGTGCCGAGCATCTCCGCCACCACGCGGCCCCCGCGGGCTGGCGAGCAGGCTGCGGTCGACTACCACTTCCTCCCGCTCGAGGAGTTTGAGCGCCGGCGGGCGGCGGGCGAGTTTCTCGAATGTTGCCAGGTTTACGGCCGGCAGCACTGGTACGGCACCCTCGTGGCCGAGGTGGATCCGCGAATCGCGGCCGGAAAGTGGGTCGTGCTCGAGATCGACGTGGAGGGTACACTTTCAATCCTCGAACGCTACCCTCAGGCGATCACGATTTTCGTCGAGCCATCACACCCGGACCAGTTGCTCCAGCGGCTCCAAAACCGGGGCACCGAGTCTCCGGAGGCGATGGCCCGGCGTCTGGAGGTGGCCCGCCGCGAACTGCACGAGGCCCATCGCTATAAGCACCGCGTCGTCAATGAACATGTCGACGAGGCGCTTGTGGCTGTAAAGAAGATCCTCGCCGACGAGGGATTCGCTGCAGCCGCCGACCGCTCATCTCCGTCCCGAAACGCATCCCATCCCGAAGCCACACCAGAGGAGTCCCGTACATGATCGACGACCTGCGCGAAGAAGAAATTGTCAACAAGGTTGGAGGGCGTTTCAAGCTCTCGACACTGATCCAGAAGCGACTTGTCGCCCTCAACGCAGGTGGCAGGCCGCTTGTCGACGTCGACACCAAAGACAAAATGCAGATCGTCATCGAGGAGATCAAACAAGACAAGATCTTCCTCGACACGTCGCACAACCTTCGCATCACCGGCGCGTCGACGGAAGCCGGCGGTCCGCTCGACTTTGACCCGACCGTCCTGTGAGCCTTGCGGGCCGGGAAATTCTGCTGGGCGTGTCAGGTGGGATCGCCGCATATAAGGCCGCGGCGCTGGCGAGTCTGCTGGTCCAAGGCGGTGCCGGAGTCACGGCCGTGATGACGCAAAACGCCCGCCGGTTCGTGGGCGCCGCCACGTTCGCAGCGCTCACGGGTCGCCCGGTCGCGACGCGGAGCTTTGACGCCGCTGCCCACCCCCTCGGAGCCCACATCGAACTCGCGAAGCGTGCCGACCTCTTGATCGTTGCCCCGGCGTCGGCCGACTTCCTCGCCAAGGCGGCCCAGGGCGCTGCAGACGATCTCCTGACCACGCTCGTCCTCTGTGCCGAGTGCCCCATCCTTGCCGCCCCGGCGATGAACGCCGCGATGTGGGAAAAATCGGCCGTGCAGCGGAACGTGGCCCAGCTCGCCGCCGACGGGGTGCGGATCGTGCCTCCCGGCACCGGCTGGCTCTCCTGCCGGCAGCAGGGAACGGGCCGCATGGCGGAGCCCCACGAGATCGCCGCGGCGATCGAGTCGGTGCTCAACGGCCGGCCCACGCGGCCCAAGGCCTGACGGTCGCGACTGCGGAGGCTTCCATGGCACGGATCCTACTCACGGCTGGTCCCACCCGAGCCTACATCGACGACGTGCGGTTTCTGAGCAATGCGTCAAGCGGCCGGATGGCGGCTGCCATCGCCGCCGCCGCGCTCGCCGCCGGCCATGAGGTGGTGATCGTCAGCGGCCCCGTGCAGATCGCGTATCCGGGCGGGGCCCGCGTGATTCCGGTGGTCACCACGCGGGAGATGCTCGAGGCTTCGCTCGCGGAGCTGCCGCGGTGCGACGGCGTGATCGCCGCCGCGGCGCCCTGCGACTTCGAGCCGAAGCGGCGGACTGCCGGCAAGATTCCGCGGCAGGGCTCCGCCCTGATGCTGGAGCTGGAGCCCACCAAAGACGTGATCGCCACGCTAGCCCGCCGCGCCCGGCCGCGGCAGTGGTTCGTCGCCTTCGCCCTGGAGCCGGGGGCCGACCCGCGACGGGCCTTCGAGAAGATCGAGGCCAAACGCTGTGACCTGATCGTCGTCAACGATGTGACGGCGATCGAGGCCACGAAGACGACCATTACCGTCTACGACCGAACCCACGCAGCGGTCGGGTCCAAGGCAGGCACAAAAAGGGCTGTCGCGACCTGGCTCGTGCGGCTGTTCACCGCACGGTTCATGGGCTAGCGCGCATCTGCCTTTGTGGATCGGGGTGATGGCACCTCGGCGGAGGGAGGCAAGGGGTCGACGAACGCATTGCGTCGGATGCCCACAAGAAGCCCGGAGCGCAAGCGATGGGTATCCGGGTAGCGACCGTTGTGGTTGCGCCGAGCCGGTTTGGGTAGCGGGCGTATTCCCCGCGCTTGCGCTTGGGGCTTCCTGACGGGAGGCAAGGGGTCGGCGAACGCTCGAGGAGCGTCGGGCCGCCGCGGCCCAGAGCGACGAGACTTTTGCCGCCCTCGAGCCCGCGATACACGTAAGTCCGACGTGCTCTAGGCCGGCGATCCATGGAAGTCTGATGCGAACTAGCGGCTGGC
This sequence comes from Planctomicrobium piriforme, assembly GCA_945869735.1. GTDB lineage: Bacteria > Planctomycetota > Planctomycetia > Pirellulales > UBA1268 > QWPN01. The sequence continues at coordinate 30,704 of CAMBPQ010000023.1, read as the reverse complement.
CCGCTGGCCGCCCTATACAATCCGATCTTCATTCCCGCCCGCGGAGCCCTGCCATGGTCAAAGTCGCGATTCTCGGTGCCACCGGCTATACCGCGCTCGAGGCCATCAAGATCCTGCTGCGGCATCCGCAGGCTGAGATCGTGGCGGTGACCAGCCGCCAGGAAGGCAAGACGCCGGTGTCCAGCGTCCACCCGAGCCTCGTGGGCCGCCTCGATCTTCTGCTCGAGGACCTCTCGCCGGAGGAGGTCGGCAGGCGGGCCGACTGTGTCTTTGGCTGCCTGCCGCACTGCGCCAGCGCGGAGATCCTGCCCAAGGTGCTCGCCGCCGGCGCGAAGGTGGTCGACTTCAGCGCCGACTACCGGCTCGACGACGCCGCCACTTATCTCGAGTGGTATGGGCACGAGCATCCCGACGTGGGCCGCCTCGGGCGAACGGTCTATGGCCTCCCCGAACTTTTCCGCGCCGCGATCACGAACCAGGATCTCGTAGCAAATCCCGGCTGTTACTCGACCTCTGCCATCCTCCCCCTGGCGCCGCTCATCAAGAGCGGCCTGTTCGAGACCGACGACATCATCATTGATTCCAAGAGTGGCCTCAGCGGGGCGGGCCGCCAGCCCAAGTTGATGACGCACTTCCCGGAGTGCAACGAGAGCATGTCGGCCTACAATATCGGACGTCACCGGCACACACCCGAGATCGAGCAGATCATCGGCCGTCATACCGCGGTGCGGCCCGCCGTGATCTTCACGCCGCAGCTCGCACCGATGGACCGCGGCATCCTCTCCACGATCTACATCCGGCCCAAGCAGGCGATTGCCGAAGGAGACGTGATGGGTCTGCTTCGCGAGGCCTACGCCGACGAACGGTTTGTCCGCATCGTCGACCACCTGCCCGGTACGAAAGACACCGTCGGCACCAACTTCTGCGACATCACCGCCCGCGTCGTCCGCGGCCGAGTGCTCCTCATCAGTTGCCTCGACAATCTCGTGAAGGGGGCCGCTGGTGCGGCGGTCCAAAACTTCAACGTGATGTTCGATCTCCCCGAATCGATGGGCCTCCTGTAATCATGTCAGTCACCGACACGCCGGTCCGGCTCCCGATCCCCCCCCTGCCCCGCGGCTTTCGCATGGGGGCCGTGCATGCGGGCATCAAACGCAACGCCACCCGCGAGGACGTGACGCTTATCGCCAGCGACCAGCCGGCCACGGCGGCCGGCGTGTACACGACGAATCTCGTGTTCGCCGCCCCGGTCGCCCTCGACCGCGAGCGGACACCCGGCCGGGGGTTTCGCGGCGTGGTGATCAACTCGGGCAATGCCAACGCCTGCACCGGCAGCCGCGGACTCGACGATGCCCGCGAGATGGCGGCACTGGCGGGCCGTGAACTCGGCGTGGCCGGCGACGAGATCCTCGTGCTATCGACCGGGATCATCGGTGAGTTTATGCCGATGGCGAAACTGGCGGCCGGCATCAAGGCCGCGGCTGCAGCACTCGGCGACGACGACACCGCGGCGCTGACGGCTGCTCGCGGCATGATGACCACCGACACACGGCCGAAGATGGCCGGCGGTATCTTCACCGCCGACGGCTCGACCTCCACCGTCTTTGGCATGGCCAAGGGCGCTGCCATGATCGGCCCGAAGCTTGCGACGATGCTCGGCGTCGTGATCACCGACGCCGCCATCTACCCCGCAGACGCCCAGCGACTCCTCTCGGAGGCCGTCGAAGAGACGTTCAACTGCGTGAGCGTCGATGGCCACATGAGCACCAACGACACAGTGCTTTTTTTGGCCAACGGCGCCGTCGGTGGAGGTCCGCTCCACGGGGCGGGCCTCGAGGCCTGCGGCCGCGTACTCCACGACGTGTGCGAATCGCTCGCCCGCGAGATGGCCGATGACGGCGAGGGGGCCACGCACGTGATGCGGATCGAGGTGACGGGTGCGACGAGCCGCGATGCCGCCCGGCAGATCGCCCGAACGATCGCCGACAGCCCCCTGGTCAAGACAGCGGTGCATGGGGCCGATCCCAACTGGGGGCGGATCGTCTCGGCCGCGGGCTATGCGGGGGTGGTGTTCGACCCTTCAACGGCGATGCTTCGCCTCAATGGCGCGCTCCTCTTCCAGCACGGCGCCCCGGTGGCCTTCGACGCCGACGTCGTCTCGGCCTCGATCAAGGACAACCGGGAGACGCTGATCGAACTCTCCGTCGGAGACGGTCCCGGCAGGATCCGGTTCCATTCCAGCGACCTGACGGCCGAGTACGTCCACCTCAACGCCGACTACCACACCTGACGAGCCGCACGACCGGTTGTTTCGGGCCCCTCCGGCCCAAAAAAGCCCGGCCGCGCGTGTCGGGATGATTTTCCCGCTTTTTCCCCCGGGGTTGCGTAGAATCGCGAGCCTTGACGCGGACCGTCCAAAAAGGTTTGCTCTGGTCGATCCCGAAGCCCTCCGAGCCCAGCCGATGCCCTTGATTTCCGCCTGCCTCTCGCCCCTTTTCGACGCCCCCCTGCCCGCTGCCGGATTTCCGCCAGCGATGAAATGGTGGACTTCGCCCGCTGCGCCCGAGTTGGGAGTCGTGGTCGTTCTGGCAGCAGCCAAACCTCCGGATGGTGAAGAGGAGGAGATCGGCGACGAGGAGGATCTGGTAGTCGCGCAGCCGGCCGCCGACGAGGAATCGACGTTCGACGACTTCGACGACGAGTTCGATGACGACTTCGAAGAAGACGAGGATGATCCCGACTGGGACCACCCGGGCGAGGGCGACACCGACACACCGCCTCCCGGCAAGGCACCCGGCAGGAAGAAGTGACCGATCGCGGCGGACATCGAGAGATACACCGATGGCTGGAATCGACAAGCCGCAGTCAACTCCCGACGACCCCAATGCCGGTGCGGGCAAGCCCCGCGGCCGCAAGGCTCGCGGACAGTCATCGCCCGCCTGGTTTGGCACGCTGGGCCAACTCGACTTCGACATCGACTTCTTCGAGCGGGTGCTCGCCCGCAAACCAGACTCGATCGAGGTGCTGCGGATCCTCGCCGAGTTGGTAAGCAAGAAGGGGCTCGTGGGCCGTGCAGTCGAACTCGACCGGAAGCTCGTGGAACTGCTCCCCGAAGACTTTCTCGCCCGCTATAACCTCGCCTGCTCGTTTGCACGGGCCGGGCGTTCGGACGACGCGATCGACGCGCTCTCACGGGCGATCCTCCTGGGGTACGACGACCTCGACCACATGGAATCGGACCCCGACCTGGAGTCGATCCGCAAGCACCCGGATTTTCTCGCCCTGCTCGGCGACTGAGGCCGGCGGTCATCGCGGCTTCCGCCCCTCCTGCTAGACTCCGCGGCTCATGCGGCCGGTTGCCGCGGCCCCACACTCCTCCACAGGGAGCACGAATGCTCGACCAATACGAGAAGATCACGGAAGCAGCCTCGTTTATCCAGGGCAGGTGGAAGTTCGCCCCGAAGGTCGGCGTGATCCTCGGCAGCGGGCTGGGCAACGCTGCGGCCGCGATCACCGACAGGGTCGCCATCCCCTACGACGAACTCCCGCACTTCGCCCGCTCGACCGCCCACGGGCACTCCGGGCAACTGGTGTGCGGCCTGCTGGAGGGTGTGCCGGTCGTCGTCATGGAGGGTCGGCAGCACGCCTACGAGGGCTACCCGCTGTCACAGATCACCTTCCCGATCCGCGTGCTCAAACGGCTGGGCGCGGAGATGCTCATCGTCACTAATGCCTGCGGCGGCCTCAACCCGCAATATCGCACCGGCGATCTGATGGTCATCGAAGATCATATTAACCTCATCGGTGATAACCCTCTCATCGGCATCAACGACGAACGGTTGGGCCCGCGGTTTCCCGACATGTCGGCGCCCTACACGGCCCACCTCGTCGACGACGCACTTGCTGTCGCCCGCAGGGAAAACTTTGTTGCGCATCGCGGCGTCTACGTGGCCGTGACCGGCCCCAACCTGGAGACGCGGGCCGAATACCGGTTTCTACGGACGATCGGCGCTGACGTCGTGGGAATGTCGACCGTGCCCGAGGTGATCGTGGCTGTGCACTCGGGGCTCGCGGTGCTCGGGATCTCCGTGATCACCGACATGTGTCTGCCCGATGCGTTGGAGGTGGCGACGGTCGAACACATTCTGGCCACCGCCCGCTCCGCCGAGCCGAAGCTACGGTCGATCATCATTGCGGCCGTCCGTGCGGTCGGTCGCGGCTGACACGTCTGCAGGCTCGTGGCAGGCTCGGTCATGACCGGCCTGGCGGGCCTCTGGCTCCCAGGGGTCGCGGTCATCGATCTCGAGCGCATTCAACTTTGGTGTATCGCCGACCCTCTCGCCTACCCCCTCCAAGGCTCACTCTCGAGGGCACGGGCAACACCTCCCGCAGCAGCGATACCACGCGCCTGGCTCCTCGTCATCGAGAATGCGCAAGGGGTGGCCCGTGCCCTCGAGCGGCGTAGACGGCCAGCGGAGACATGGATGTCGCAGCGCAGCCGTCTCCGAGTGAGTGAAGGCCTGGAGGGCCGCAGCGAACGTCCGGCGAGAGGGCATGGGCAACCCCGACCTACGCAAGACGCCGATTCACCTGCCCGGCCACCGCCGTGCCGCACGGGCTTGCGCCATTGGGCTTCCTGAGTCAGGAAGCGTCTCCTTGGAAGCGGTCACCGAGTGGGCGTCGTCAACCGCTCAAGTACCCCGGGAATGGCCGCTCCAAGGGGTGATTCCTGGAGATAGTCCTCCGCCAGTTGTCGCTGACCGCGCGCCCGCAGCGTCGCGTAGACGTGCAACTCGAAGTGTAGCCGGAGCTGCTCCTCCGCCCGCGTGTCTCCGAGTGCATGGAAGACGCGAAGTAGCGCCTCAGCCGTCGAGAGGTGCCCTGTGGCGTATTGATCTCGCAGCCAAAACCGGCTGGCACCGGCTGGAGGGAGACGCACGCACCTACCGGTCCGCTCGACCACCCGCAGCATCTCGTTTGCCTGCCGCCAGCTGCCGTCCAGGAGCAATACCTGCGGTGGCGGAGCCGCCCCGCGGGCCGGCATCTCCTCGCCGCGAGGATGCAGAATCCAGACTTCATGGCCGGGGAGCGGGATGGCCGTCGGTTGAAACGCCCCGACGTGAAAGCGGTCCTCACGCTGATACACGTGGCACCTCGCGCCCGCCACCGCGCGGGTGACGAGTCCGCCGGTGCTGGAAGGCCTCCACTGCTCGCTGCGATGGATCAAGACGTCGATTCGAATCGCCGTCTCGACGGGCGAAAGAACGCCGCAGATGCACCAGCGGGGCGGCAGACGGCAGACGTCGCAGCGAGGCGTACCGGCAAGGACGACGCTGCGTGCCACGACCGCTCCTCCTCCCCTGCCCGCGGCACGTCAGCCCCAGATTTCAAGCCCAAGGCGTGCTACGAAGTCTTCCGTCCCCGGGGGGCGAACTTTCTCGGTTTTCCATGCTGCCCGCCACCGCCGCGGTTTTGGAACCGAGCCGGGGGATGGCGATGCTTCCGCGGCTCGTCGCGTGGTGGCGGTGTGTCGTCCGCAGCAGATCGGGCGGCCACCGGAGGCGAGAAGTGGTGCAGGATCGCGGCGGCGACCTCGGTAGGCGTATATCCCTGCTCCAGCAATCGCTCTACGAGCAACACCTGTCGTGGGAACTCTCCTGCCTCCAGCGTGGTTCGGAGCTTGTCGAACAGGGCGTCGGACCGCCTGCTCTCTACCGCCTCCGCGGAGGGCACCTGTTCCCGACGAATCTTTGCCTTGGTGAATCGCTCGATCGACTGCAGCTTGTAGATGCCCGCACCCGACACGAGCGTTACCGCCCGACCCTTTCGGCCCGCCCGGCCTGTACGGCCGATCCGGTGGACGTAGTCCTCGGCATCATACGGCAGGTCATAGTTGACCACGAGTTCGAGGTCATTGACGTCGATGCCACGGGCGGCGACGTCGGTCGCCACGAGGAATGCAAACGCCGCCTTCTTGAAGTTATTCATCACCCGCGTCCGCTGGGTCTGCGCCATACCGCCGTGGAGGCGTTCGGCCGCACATCCTCGAGCCACGAGCGAGTCGGCGAGTTCCTCGACCATCTGCTGCGTGTTGCAGAAGATCAAGCCGCTCTTGACGTCGTAAAAATCGATCAGCCGAGCGAGCGCGTCAAACTTTGCGTGATGCCGGACCTCGTAATAGATCTGATCGACCAGCGGCGCCCCGGCGACAACTCGCTGCTCGATCTTCACCAGCTTGGCGTCACGGGAATGACCGCGGACCAGCGACTGGATGGGCGGGGAAATGGTCGCCGAGAAAAACACCGTCTGCCGCTCGGAGGGGGCCGCCGCGAGGATCTTCTCGATATCCTCCCGGAATCCCATGTCGAGCATTCGGTCGGCCTCGTCGAGCACCACCAGCTTCACCCCGGACAGGTCGAGCGTGTTGCGGGCCAGATGGTCCGCAAGCCGTCCTGGCGTGCCCACCACGATGTGCGCGCCCCGCTTCAATTCGACGAACTGCCGTTCGTAGGGTGCGCCCCCGTAAATCGGCACCGATCGCACGCCCTTCTTGCAGACGGCGAGTTTGTGAACCTCGTCGGCGACCTGGGTGGCCAACTCCCGGGTGGGAGCGAGGATCAGCACCTGCGTAACAGGTTTCGTCGGGTCGACCCGCTCGATCGCCGGAATGCAAAACGCGGCGGTCTTGCCCGATCCCGTCTCCGACTGGCCGATCACGTCGTGTCCTCGCATGATCAGCGGAATCGTCGCCGATTGGATCGGCGAGGTCTCCTCGAAACCGAGCCGGGCGACGGCCTCGATCACTTCGGGTGACAGTCCCAGAGAGGCGAAGGGCACGTGACCGGGGCGAGCTTGCGGAGGGGCGGAACTGGGCATGCGATGAACTGCTCTCGGGGTGGGATCTCGAACCGAAGGGCACCTGACTGAATCCGGTCCGCCGGATCAACCGCCGTGACGCGGCAAAAAAGAGGGCCGGAGAGCGCCTTCACGACGCGCTCCGGCCCTGACAACCTGTTATTTTTCGAGGCGCTGCGGCTTAGTACCGCCGTCCGCCGCCGCCACCACCGTAGCCGCCGCCGCCACCGCCGCCGCCGCCACCGTAGCCACCGCGACCGCCGCCGCCGCCGCCACCACCGCTCTCACGCGGCTTGGCCTCGTTGACCGTGAGGGGCCGACCGTCGAACTCCTTCTCGTGCATGCCGCTGATCGCGCGCTGCGCGGCGTCGTCGGCCTGCATCTCCACGAATCCGAAGCCCTTGCTCCGGCCCGTCTCACGATCCTGGATGACCTGCGCGCTCACAACAGTGCCGAACTCGAGGAACATCTGCTCAAGCGACTCGCTCGTCACGCTGTAAGCGAGGTTTCCGACGTACAATTTCTTACCCATGGACAAAACACTCCTACCGATGACCCAAATGTGCTTTCGGGGTCACATCGAAAGGGCCAGAGATGGCAGCCCGCCAGAGGGTAAAGGAGATAAAGAAGCAGCAGACGCGGCCAATCGGCCACCGCGGAACCTCTAGCGTCGTCCAACACCGACCCCTGTACTGTAGAACGAAATCCGGCGGAAAGCAACGCCGCTCCCGGGCCAGATCGCCTCGGGGGGAAACGAGGGGGGTTGGCGAACGCTCCCGGAGCCTTGGGCGTATCCTTGCCCCGGCGACGAGACTTTTGCCGCCCCGGGGCCGGCGATACCCATCAGGCGGATGCGCTCTAGAGGGTGGGGTACAGGCCCTCCAACTGCTCCAGGTAGGTCAGAATGTGCGTCCGAGCCGCCCGCAGCTCATCTTTTGCATGGGCATCCAGCGGACGGGGGCCGGGTTGGTCCCTCATCGCTCCGGCCGCTTCCCGAAGCGCCGGCCACAAAAACCGCTGTTCGCACTCCGTCTGGACCAACCGCTTCCTGCCGATGCCGCACTCATGGGCGTCGTGGTCGAGATCGCTTTTCAGCGACGCAAGTCGGCGTTGGGCAGCAACCGCGGCAGGGGCACCGGTCGGGACGCGTCCGTCGTCGCCTGTCGTGATTTCTTCAATCCGGTCTCGATAGCGACGCAGGCGCAGAATCACACTGCGGGCCTCGCTTCGCTCGTTGCTACTCATCCGGTCCGCTCCAGTTCGAGGGAGGAATTGGCGGCGGTCCAAGACAACGCCGGTCCACCAACCGCCTTCCCCGCAAGAGGGGGGCGAGAAGGTTCCTGAATCGTCATCCTAGCAGACACTCGCCACGACGCTTCTTCGCTCACCTGAGAGGATCCGGGGCGAATCGTGGGCGCCCCCCCGGTGGTGCCGCGTGAAAAGGAAACAACCGGGGGTGGTCCGGCGTCGATCGGAGGGATCGCTCAGGCGATTCCTTCTGTCTTCATGGCCTGCCAATCGGCGTCCGAAGCCTTGGCCATGGTGCCAAACACGTAGTCCCCGGCGAGCAACGCCACGTTGAAGTTCTTGTCGGGATAACGGTGGTGCAGGTAGTGGTGCCGAACCGGCGATTTACAGAAAGAATGTTGCACTAACCGGATTTGGAATCGCGCCCGCACCGCCATTGCCGGAAATGAGGTTCACTCGGTAGCATCTGCGACCGGATACGTTCACTCCCCTGCTATCAATAAGGAGATCTGACCATGGGTAAGGGCAACAACTCGCAAAAGAACGACAAGAAAAATAAGAAGCCCAAGCAGGACAAGACGAAGGCTCCTGTCAAGAAATAGTCGGCGGCGAGATCCATGTGGGTGAGATTCGGCTGCTCCAGCATTTTGAGCCGCGTGTTCGCACACACGTGCAAGGCAACGAAAGTGCATTCGACCTACGGGTATCGCCGACTCGGGGGCGGCAAAAGTCTCGTCGCTGTGCGCCGCGGCGGCCCGACGCTCCTCGAGCGTTCGCCGAGCCGCTCGGCGAGTTTTCCGCTGTTGACTTGCTGCTCAGCCGTCGTTGGCTGTCGCGACAGACCCATCCGGAAGCCGCGCAGGCCCACGTTCATCCTCGTCGATTAGCCCGCGATCATCGAGCGGCGTTATGTGGGGCGAAAGGATTCATGAGATCGGGTCAGCGGCCATGCGGCGACTCCTTGCGGTCGAAACAAACACGGGCGGTACGATACGACCGCCGTTGCGTTGTGGATCACTTCAGCGCCGGAGCGTGCCCGCGGGGCCCGAACGCGAGCACCGTGGCCGCGCCGACCGCCACGATCAGCATGCCGGCGAGGAAGAATGGGCTGACGCTCGACAGCGGCACTTCGTGGAGAGCCAGCGTGGTAAGCGTGTTGATGACCGGCGCGCAGCCGAACACCACGGGCATCACCGTGAAGGGCTTGCCGCCGAGCGTGAATGCGAGGATGGTGCCGAGTGCCCCGATCGCGCCGAGCGAGCCAGCGCCGAGGCTCCAGAGGATCCCAGACGCATGCCACTGGCCGGTGTCGCCGAGCGGCACAAGCAGGGCCAGCGGGACGAGCACGGCGATCAGGAAATACGACATGCCGATGCAGACCAGCGGCCGCAGTCTGCTCCCCTCCATGCCCGCCTGACCACGGTGCAGCACCGGGCCATACGACCCCCATGAAACCATGGCCAATGCGATCGAGAGCAGGACCGCGACGAGCCGCTCGGCATTCTGCTCCACGGTCGGCTGCGGGGCGTCGGCCGGGGCCGCCCTCTCCGCGGCTGCGGTCGCCGCTGGAGGGACCGGTGACGACTGCGGCTTGAAGACCAGCACCGTGACGGCGCCGACAACCACGAGGAGCAGGCCGGCGAGGAACGGCGCCTTGAGCTGGCTGAAGCTGCGGTTCATTGCGGCCGTCAGGAGCGTGTTGATCACGGGCGCGCCGCCGAAGACCAGCGGCATGACGTAGATCGGCCGACCGCCGAAGTGGAGCGCAAGGATCACCCCGAGTGCGCCGAGCGCGCCGGCCGCACCGGCGAGCAGGCTCCAGACCACGCCTTTCGTCTTCCAGCTCCCCTTTTCCCCCTTGAGGAGTAGGAGCAGCGGCACGACGACGGCGATCACGAAGTAAGCGATACCGACACAGACGAAAGGCCGCAGCGGCGAGTGCATGTCCTCACGGCCGAAGTGGAGCACCGGCCCGTACATGCCCCAACACAGGGCAGTGAGCCCGATCGCGGCCAGCATCCCGAGAAATTGCAGCATCACCCGTCTCCTGGTTTCGATAAAAGACCGGCATCATACCCCAATCATCGTCCGGGTCGCTGAAACCAGGTCGCTGAAAAAGGGACTCAGCTCACCGAGAACTGCGTCCCTTTTTCGGGCCATCGCGGACGGGGGCGTGGTCGGCGTTCGGCGTCGGTAACTGGGCGTTCACTTCCTCTCGCCGCGCATCGAGCTTTGCCTGGAGCATTGCTGTCCGCAAAGGCTCTCTTGCGGCGACGTCCGTCGTCTCGCCTGGATCGGAGTTGAGGTCGTAGAGTTCGCTGCGGCCAGCTTCATAAAAATGCACAAGCCGCCAGTTGCCGGAGCGGATCGCGCTCTGGGGCGTGGCCCGTCTTCGTGAGATCCAGGATCGTCGCCGGGTGTCGAGAGTGATCACAGGCACATCGCTCGTCGTGCCGGGCCTCGTCACCCCGAGCCACGACACGATAAACGGCACCCCCACGCCCCCCTCGTAGGCCGAGCCTTTACCTGCGCGGGCCGGCGCGTTGTCGGTCACGCTCACGAGGCCGCCAGCGTCCTTGGCCGCAGACGTCGCCTTCACGGCCGGCTTGGCCTGGATCGGCGTCTGGACGCAGTGATGGGGGAGATACAGGAAGAATGGCCGGTCGCGGTTGGCCTCGATGAAGTTCACGGTCTCGGCGGCCTCGCGATCAGTCAGAAACTCGCCGCTGGGCCCGGCGGAGAGCGTCGGACTTCCGGACGGCGAAAAATAACTCGGCAGTTGTCCGCGGTCGCAGCCGCCCACATTCCTGTCGAAGCCCTGATGCTCCGGGAAATACGGTTCGTCGCCCAGATGCCATGTGCCGATGCTCGCCGTGGCGTAGCCCGCCCCCTTAAGCCGCTCGGCCACGGTCGCGGCCAGCACTCAAACGTGATCAGATTCTTCGCGAAGTCGAACCGGGCGAGCCCGTAGCCGTCGGCCCGCTTCTTTTCGTCGTTCCTGTCCTCGGGGTTCGCGTCGGCCGCGACCGAGATCTTGTTGCCCAGGCCGTCCTCGTAGTCGCCGGTCCAGGGGAGCGGGCTGTCGGGAACAGGATGACCGCCCGGTCGTTTCAGCATCTCATACCGCTTCACGGTGAGGTGCATGTGCGTGCCGCGGAACGAGCCGAACGAGAGCGCATCCGACTCACGTGGATCGCCGGCTCGGGGGCGGCAAAAGTCTCGTCGCGATGGGCCGCGGCGGCCCGACGCTCCGTGAGCGTTCGCCAACCCCATTGCCTCCCTCCCCCAAGGTGCCATCTCGCCACTCCACCAAAAGCGGATGCGCACCAGCAGTTGTGTGGATGCCCCTGTGGGGGCCGTGGGCCTCGCGTTAGGATTGCGGATTCTCAGAAGCTAGCTTTTTATCGCTTCCGGCCCCCTGCCCCACCACTCCACCATCGCCCCATGTTCGAACCCGTCCGCGGCCAGCCCGACTTCCCTGCCCTTGAAGCGTCGATCGCCGCCTGGTGGCGTGAGCACGGTACGTATGAACGATCGCTCGACCGCCGCCGAGGAGCTCCACGGTTTGTGTTTTTCGAAGGGCCGCCGACTGCCAATGGCATGCCCCACCCCGGCCATTGCCTGACGCGGACGATCAAGGATCTGTATCCGCGGTACCGCACGATGCGGGGTCAGTACTGCGAGCGGAAGGCCGGCTGGGACACGCACGGCCTCCCTGTCGAGGTCGAGGTCTGCAAGGAACTCGGCATCCACTCGAAGGCCGAGATCGAGGCTTACGGCATCGAGCCCTTCATCCATAAGTGCCAGGAGAGCGTGTGGCGGTACACGAAGGAGTGGGAAACACTCACCGAACGGATCGGCTTCTGGATCGATCTTTCCCAGGCCTACGTCACCTACCACCAGTCCTACGTCGAGAGCGTGTGGTGGGCGCTCGCCGAACTCTTCGACAGAGGACTTCTTTACCAGGGTCACAAGATCGTCTGGTGGTGGGCACAGGGCGGCACCGCCCTCTCGAGTGGTGAGGTGGGCCAGGGCTACAAGGAAGTCGCCGACCCGAGCGTCTATGTCACCTTTCCCCTACTCGACGACGATGGCACGCCGACCGCCCGCAACCTCGTCGCTTGGACAACCACGCCCTGGACGCTTCCCTCCAACCAGTTTGCCGCGGTGAAGGCCGACCTGGAGTACGTGGTCCTGCGAGAAACTGGCAGCAGCGAGGCTCGTGAATACGTCGTTGCCGAGCCGCTCGCCACCGGCCTCGGTGAGAAGCTGAAGAAGGAGTTCGACGTTGTCGAGCGGCTGCCCGGCTCAACACTCGTCGGCCGCTCCTACCTGCCGCCCTTCGACACTTTTCGCCCAGCCGGTCCACCGGCAACCGCCCCGCTCGCGACCGGCGGCACCGAGGTGATCGCCTGGCGGGTGGTGGCCGCCGACTTCGTGACCACCGACTCCGGCACCGGGATTGTCCATATCGCACCCGCCTTCGGCGAGGTTGACTACACCGTGCTGATCGCCGAGCAGGCCCGCTTCACCCCGGGAAGCGGCCCGGAGCTGATCAACGCCGTGGCCCCCGACGGCACCTTTACCGACGTCTTCGGGATGGGGAGCGGCCGGTTCGTGAAGGACTGCGACCGCGACATTACCCGCGATCTTCGGGCACGCGGTTTGCTGGTTCACCAGGAGCAGTATGTCCACGACTATCCGTTCTGCTGGCGGGCCGACGCTGATCCGCTGATCCAATACCCGCGGCAGAGCTGGTTCATCCGCACCAGCCAGTTCCGCGAGCAAATGCTCGCCAACAACGCCCGGATCGCCTGGCTGCCCGAGCACATCAAGGACGGCCGGTTCGGCAACTTCCTCGAGACGAACGTCGATTGGGCTCTCTCACGGGAACGCTACTGGGGCACGCCGCTGCCCATCTGGGTGTGTGACGAGACTGGAAAGGCAGAGGCGCTCCGCTCGTATGCCGACCTGCTCGCAAAGCCGGGCGTGCAGGGGGGCGACGTGTTCGCGAAGGCCAAGGCAGCCAATCCCGATCTCTCCGCCGACCTCAAAGTTCACAAGCCCTACATCGACGCGGTCACCTACGACTCGCCGTTTGCCCCGGGTGCGCGGATGAGGCGGGTGACGGAGGTGATCGACTGCTGGTTTGACTCAGGCGCGATGCCGTTCGCCCAGTGGGGCTGGCCACACCGCGGGCACGCCGAGTTTGATGCTCAGTTTCCAGCTGATTTCATCTCCGAGGCGATCGACCAGACGCGGGGCTGGTTCTACAGCCAACTCGCCATTAGCACGCTCCTGTTCGGGGAGAGCGCCGGCGCCGCGGCCCGCCCCGCGCCGCATCCGTTCAAGACCTGCATCGTCCTCGGCCACATGCTCGGCGAGGACGGCCAGAAGATGAGCAAGAGCAAGCGGAACTACCGCGAGCCGGCTGAGATCTTCGACAAGTTCGGCGCTGACGCACTCCGCTGGTTTTTTCTCGCCGGCCAGGCCCCGTGGACGAGCATCCGCTATAGCGAGCGGGCCATCAAGGAGAGTATCCCCGAGTTTCTCCTGAGACTCTGGAACGTCTACTCCTTCTTCGTGATCTACGCCCGGATCGACGGCTTCGATCCGGGCGCTCTGCTCGACGACCCCGGCTTGCTCGACCACGCCGATCTGGCGGGGGCCCGCGGCTGGAGGCCGGTGCCACAGCGTGGCGAACTTGACCGCTGGATGATCTCCGAGCTTAACGCCGTCGCCGCCGGAATGACCATCAAGATGGACGCCTACGACCACTTCGGAGCCGCCCAGCAACTCACGGCTCTTGTCGATGCGGTGAGCAACTGGTTCGTCCGCCGCAGCCGCGACCGCTTCTGGGCCGCGGGCAAGGCCGACGGCGGCCCGGAGACCAACCAGGAAAAACTCGACGCCTACTGGACGCTCTACGAGACGCTCGTGAGCGTGATCAAACTGGCCGCGCCGTTCGTGCCCTTCACCACCGAGGCGATCTGGCGGAACCTTGTCGGCGCGGCGTTCGGAGGCCGGGCCCCAGAGAGCGTGCACCTCACCGACTACCCCGCGGGCCACGCTGGGCTCATCGACCACGACCTCGTCCGGCGGATGGCGGTGGTTCGTGACGTAGCTTCGCTTGGCCGAGCGGCGCGCGCCACCGAGAAGCTCAAGGTCCGTCAGCCGCTTCAGAAGGTGGAGGTGATTCTCGCCGATTCGCGGCCTGATGACGCTGCCTGGCTCGAGGCCCATGCCGATCTCGTCTGCGATGAGCTCAACGTGAAGCAGTTCGAGGTTTGCGGTGAGCCCGATCGCTACATCACGCGGTCGGTGCTGCCTGATCTCAAAAAACTTGGCCCCAAACTCGGCAAGGATCTACCCAAGGCTCGGGACGCACTGGCCGAGGCCGACGCTGCAGCCCTGCTTGCTGCCTTGACGCTCGATGGCCGCGCAGTGCTGCCGCTCGCGGGCGGCGGCACCGCCGTGGTGGACAAGGACGACGTCCTCGTGCGGACCACGGCGAAGCCTGGCTGGGCGGCGGCCGAGGGCCCCCGCGCGGTGGTCGTGATCGCCAAGGAACTCACGCCGGACCTCATTGCCGAGGGCCTGGTCCGCGAGGTGGTGCACGTGATCCAGACGCAGCGGAAGGCGCTCGATCTCGAGTTCACGGACCGCATCGACGTCCTCTTCGCGACCGAGTCGGCTGAACTTCGGTCGGCGCTCGAGCAGCACCGCGACTTCGTCTCCGGCGAAACACTCGCTGCATCGGTCCACTTCGGCACCCCGCCTGCTGATGCCGAGCCCCATGACATCGACGGCCATCCCCTCGCCATCGCCATCCAAAAAACGGTGCCTGGCACCGAATCGAGGTAAGCCGCGCACCTTTTTATGAACGCTCACCCACCGCTGCGACTTGCCGTGCTGCTCTCGGGCTCAGGCCGGACGCTCGACAACTTGCTGGAGAGAATTGCGACGGGCCAGCTCGCGGCAACCGTCGAGACGGTCGTGTCGAGTCGTGAAGACGTCCGCGGCGTACGGATCGCCGCGGCGGCGGGCATCCCTGTCAGCACTTTGCCGCCCAGGGGCCGGCCTCGCCATGAGTGGAGCACCGACATCTTCGCGGCGTGTCGGAAAACGAACCCCGATCTCGTCGTGATGGCAGGATTTTTACACCTCGTCGAAATCCCCGCTGACTTCACCGACCGCGTGATCAACATCCATCCCTCACTCCTGCCCGCTTTTGGGGGCCGGGGGTTTCACGGTATGCATGTCCACCGCGCGGTGATCGCGCGGGGATGCACCGTCTCAGGATGCACGGTGCATCTCGTCGACAGCGAATACGACCACGGCCGCATCCTCCTGCAGAAGACCATCCCCGTACTTCCAGACGACACCCCCGATTCACTCGCCGCTCGTGTCTTTGCCGCCGAATGCGAAGCCCTTCCGGAGGCCATCAACCGATTCGCCTCCGGGTCCTTGACCTGAGCACCGTAGTTTTCACGGAGATTCCTCATGCATCGCTCAATTGGCAACGTGATCGCCGACACGCTCACGCTCTCACTCAGCTACGCCGAACGCCTCCTCAAGAATGTCCCCGCTGACAGATTCGCCCGCTTCGCCTCCGTGGGGGGCACGACCGTCGAGTCAAACCACCCGTCCTTCATCTACGGACACCTCAGCCTCTACGCGCCGAAGATCCTCCGGCTCATCGGGCATCCCGCGCCGTCGATCCCCGGGGGCTTCGAGCTGCGGTTTTCCAAGGACGCGACGTGTGTCGACGATGTTGATTGCGATCTCTATCCGGTGAAAGACGAGATCGTGGCGTTTTTTCTGGAAGGGCATCGCATGGTCACGGCCGCCCTCCGCAGCACGGAGGAAGCCGTGTTCGATCAGCCGAACCCGGCTGAGGGACGTATGAAAGAACTCTTCCCCACGATCGGTTCGGTGCAGACTTTCTACTGCGGGGGTCACATGATGATGCACCTGGGTCAGATGAGCGCCTGGCGGCGGATGGAGGGCCTCGGCGCGGCCTGACACGATCGAGATCGGGTACACTTCGGTGTCTTCAATGGCTCGCATGGCGGGCCTCCCTTTTTTCGCAGCAGGAGTCCCCGCCATGGACCACGCCCACTCCGGACCGGTCTCCCAGCTCAAGTCGGGCCTCTTCTGGCTCGGCGTCACTCTCGCCATCCTGGGAATACTGGCGATCGCCGCGCCCTGGGTGGCATCCACCGTAGTCGACTACATGGTCGGCGGCTCACTGATCGCAGCGGGGGTGACCCAACTCGGCATGACGGCCAGCACGTTCACCTGGCGGGGGTTCTGGTTAACGCTGGCCTGCGGGGCGCTCTCGCTCGTTGCCGGCACCGCGATGCTTGCGATCCCGGTGGAGGGCGTCCACGCGATGGCAACGTTCCTCGGCCTGGTCCTGCTCTTTGAGGCCGCTGCAAAACTGACGGCAGCCTTTTCCATGCCGCCACAATTTCCCTGGGGATGGATTCTAGCCGATGGCCTGATCACCGCCGTGCTCGGCGGCATTCTGCTCACAAGCCCGACCGGCCAAAAAGGCGTCTACCTCGGCACGCTGATTGGCATCAACCTGCTCTCGAGTGGAGCGGCCTTCCTCGCCTCCGGCATCTGGCTCAAACGCGAACTCAGCTGAGCACAGAAGTTTTAAGAAAAATCACTTAGGCCTTGTTTCGTCCACCGGCATCTGGCGGTGGGCCGGCTGGCGACAGGTCGCGAAAACTCCGCAGCATCATCCCGATGCCGGCCGCGATCATGCCCAACATGAGCAGAAGATTGCTCGTCCTGATGTCCATGTGGAATTGAATACGGCTCAGGATCTCGATGACGATCACCGCCAAGCCGACATAAAACAGCGCCCAGCCCCACTTCCATCGCGCGTCGTAGAAGAGCAGCACAAGACCCAAGAAAATAGGGACAAACACGATGCCGGTGCTGACCGCGGCCTGACCGCCTCCGAACGCACCACGACTAAATAACCCAGAGACCATTCCGAAGGCATTCGTCATCACGTGGACATTGCCCAGAAAAAACCACAATCCAGCCGCAGCGAGCACGAGTCCCGTGAAAAAGAGCCACGTGCCCCCCGGCGTGCCACCAGCGCCGCGGACAAGGCCTTCGTGGAGCGACCGCACGTTGTCGATATCCTGGTCGAACTGCTGCCGTGGTGATTCCGCCATGATGGATCCTCGATGACAAGATGGTGGCGGGCCGTGGCCGATGCCGCCGGCGGATCGTCACCCTCACTCAGCATATCACCCCTCCGGCGTAAATCGGGCGGCCAGGTTTTGCCAAAACGCATCGGCATCGGTCCAACTCTCCAGCGTCTCGACGTGGACCTCTGAGGCCCCTGCCGCTTGGGCCTGAACGAGGACATGACGGACCAGCTCCGTGGCGACGCCACGGCGGCGGGCAGCCGGAGCGACGAGAAGCCAACCGATCGAGAACCGACGCTTTACCCCGACCGTGACCACCGTCAGGGTGACCAGCCCTGCCGGATCGATTGTGTCGGCCCGAGCGAGCCACGCCGACACGTTCCGGCCCGGCCGAGATGTGCACTCGCCGAGAAGGCCCGCCGCGGTCAGTTTCCCGGCCATTCCCTGCCGGCTGATTCGGCAGGCGGTGACGAGGACTCGGACCATCACAGCATCGCGGTGGACATCCAACGACTCGATCGAGATCGCTGACCGCTTGGTGATATCCAGCCACGAATCATCCGGGCCGCTGCGGCATCCAAGCTCGAACGTGTGACGAATAGTGCCCATAAGCGTGACGATTCTAGCGCCCATCTGCCTGTGGTGAAGCGGCGAGATAGCACCTTAGAGGAGGGAGGCACGGGGGTCGGCGAACGCTCGAGGAGCGTCGGGCCGCCGCGGCCGATAGCGACGAGACTTTTGCCGCCCCCGAGCCGGCGAACCGTCAAAGTCGAATGCGCTTCAGCACCCTTTTCCATCAGAAACTGACTGTTGATAAGTGGATTTCCACTTTTTTTCACCACTTTGAACGATTTTCGTCACGTTATAAGATTGAAACCTATCGCTGTTCGTGCATACTGCTGAAGGATAAAAGGAAGAAACCGTGCAGAATCACGAACGTCGCAGCCGCTTGCTCGACCTCATCCGCGTCCGCGGCTTTGCTCCGCTCGAGGAGTTGGTCCGGGAACTCGGCGTTTCCGAATCCACGGTCCGCCGTGATTTGGACGCTCTCGAGGAGCAGGGAACCGCGCGGCGGACTCATGGCGGCGTGCTGTATGCCGGCGGCAGGCCACGACTGGCCGAGTTTGACGAACGGCAGCCAGCCAACTGGGCTGCCAAGCGGGCGATCGCCGTCCGGGCTGCCGCGATCATCGGCGACGGGGAGACTGTCCTCCTCGACGGTGGCACGACCACCTACGAGGTCGCGAGGCTTCTTGTGGGCCGGTCGCTCCAGGTCGTCACCAACAGCCTTCCCGTCGCCAACCTTTTCGCATCGGAATCGCGATCCGACCTCGTGCTGCTCGGCGGCTACGTCTCGCCGCGGACAGGCGTCTGCCTCGGGCCGTACGCCAATGAACTGCTGGGCCGTCTGCATGTGACCACCACGGTGCTGTCGGCCGCCGGCATCGCCGACGAGGGCCTGTTCAACGCCCATCTTCTGCTTGCTGAAACAGAGCAGGCCATGCTCAAGGCTGCGGGCCGAGTGATCGTCGTGGCCGATAGTTCCAAGTTCGGGCACAAGAGCCTGACGCTCGTCTCCGGACTCGATGCCATCGACATGTATGTGTCCGACGAGGGACTGCCCGAGGCATGGCGGCAGAAAATCGCCGCCGCCGGTTCCGAACTGATCGTGACCCAGATTCCCGAGGGCGATGAGGCCCAGCGGCTTCCCGGCCCCATTCCGACACGACGTCACCCTGTATGACCATCGCCACCATGACCTCTATGACCACCATGACCACGCTCGCCTCCCCATTCACAAGTTTTGACCGCACGTCGGTAGAACGGATCGTGCGTGAGATCGTGCTGGCATCTTCCGGCGTTCCTCCTTCACAGGCCACCGCCACCTCGCGACATGCCGAACCGAAGCTCGTGGTGAGTATCTCGGCCCGTCACTGCCACCTCACCGACGAGCACGTCGAAAAGCTGTTCGGTGCAGGCCGAAACCTTACGCCAATGAAGGATCTCTATCAGGACGGCTTCTATGCCGCCGAGGAGACGGTAATGCTCGTGGGGCCCAAACGAAAAATGCTGCCGACGGTCCGCGTGCTTGGGCCCACCCGCAAGGCTTCGCAGGTCGAACTCGCGTTTACCGACGGCATTTCCCTCGGCATCGATCTACCCGTTCGTGCCAGCGGCAAGATCACGGGCACCCCGGGCTGCGTCCTCGTGGGCCCCGCCGGTGCCATCGAACTTGGCGAGGGCGTGATCCGAGCGGAACGGCACGTGCACATGAGCTTCGCCGACGCCGACCATTTCGGCGTCAGGAACGGCGACCGCATGAGTCTGGCGATCAAGGGCTCCTGCGGCACGGTGTTTCGCGACCTGCTCGTGCGGGCCGATGCCACGAGCAAACTCGAAGTGCACATCGACACCGACGAGGGCAATGCCGCCGACCTCGACCACGCCGAGAGCGTGGAACTCGTGAGGCAGACATGACGAAGAAGAAGGCCGCGCGGGCGAAAGCGTCCCGGCCGCGGCAGTCACAGACACGACAAGACAAGACCGTTCAGCCGGCGTGTGCCGGTGCGGTCGGCGGGGGCGGCCCCGCCAAGGCTGGTTGGTTGTTCGAGACAGGAGCGGTGCAACAGATGGCTAAGAACGTCGATGCCCTCGGCATGATCGAGGTGAAGGGGTTCGTCACGCTTGTTGAAGCGGTCGACGCGATGATGAAGGCGGCAAACGTCACCTTCATGGGTTGGGACAAAATCGGCAGCGGACTCGTCACGGCCTTTGTGTCGGGCGATGTGGCTGCGGTGAAGGCGGCGACCGACGCGGGTGCAGCGGCCGGCGGCCGGATCGGCGAGGTCGTGAGCGTGCAGGTGATCGCGCGTCCACACGAGGACCTGCAGGTCGTGCTGCCCGTGAGCGGCTGATCGGTCGATGGATCAAGAAAGCTTGTTTTCTTCACTTTATTGACCAGTTTCGTTTCTTTCACACGTTTCATTTCTCTCTCGAAGGACATCAGATGAATACGGCAATCGGGCTACTGGAGACCAAGGGACTCGTGGGCCTCATCGAGGCCACCGACGCAATGGCCAAGGCGGCCAACGTGAAGATCCTCAAGCGGGTAAGCATCGGCAACGCCTACGTGGCGACGGTCGTGCAGGGTGACGTGGGCAGCGTGCGTGCGGCCGTCGAGGCCGGTGCCAACGCGGCTCAGCAGGTCGGCGAACTCATCGCCAGCCACGTGATTCCGCGTCCGGCCGACACTCTCGTGGCGTCATTTTTCTCGTGATTCAGGTGTTGGAGACGGATCGACACATCCCGCCCCAGGCAGTTCCGAACCGCAAGCGTTGGGCGTGCGGACGGCTTCAACCATGAAAATCCTCGTCGCAAATCTCGGGTCCACGAGCTTCAAGTACCGGCTCTTCGACCTGCCCGAAAGGGCGGGCGAAGCCGGTGCCGAGCGGGAATTGGCCCGCGGTGGCGTTGAGCGGATCGGCGCTAGGGAAAGCCGTGTCTTTTCGACCGCCGGTGGCCGTGCGCTCGAGGCTGTGATGCCGGTGCCCGACCACGCCGTCGCCCTCCAGGCGGCGCTCGAGCAACTGACGGCCGAGGGCGGACCTCTGACGAGCGTCGACGAGGTGGCGGCGGTGGGCTTCAAAGCCGTGCATGGCGGCCGCGTGAGCGGCGTCGTGCGGGTTGGCCCGAACGTCCTCACCGCCATGGAGGAGATGGCCGCCGTGGCCCCGGCACATAACCCGCCCTATGTGCGGGCGATGCGGTTGCTCGGGGAACGGATGCCGGGCGTGCCGCTGGTCGCGTCATTCGAGACGGGGTTCCACGCGACTATTCCCGACAGAAACGCACGTTACGCGGTGCCGACCGACTGGGCCGAGAAGCATCTCGTGCGACGTTGGGGCTTCCACGGAGCGAGTCATCGCTTCGTGGCGGAGCGACTCGGGGCACTCGTGCCATCGGAGGCGAAGCCTCTGCGGGCGATCTCCTGCCACCTCGGTGGCTCGAGCAGCGTCTGTTGGATCAGGGATGGCAAGAGCGTGGGAACATCGATGGGAATGAGCCCGCAGTCGGGTTTGCCCCAGAACAATCGGGCCGGCGACTTCGATCCCTTCGCCTTGCTTCACATGGCGAAGCAGACCGGCCGCGGATTCGAGGACCTGCTCGACGAACTCGCCGGCCAGGCCGGCCTGGCCGGCATGTCAGGCACGTCGGGCGACATGCGCGACCTCGAGGATGCGGCCGCGGCGGGCAGCGAGCGGGCCCGGACGGCGATCGACGTGTATGTGGCGTCGATCCGGCACTGGCTCGGCGGGGGCATCGTGGAACTCGGCGGCCTCAACGCCATCGGCTTCGCGGGGGGCATCGGTGAGAACTCGCCGCTCACGCGGGCCGAGACACTCGCAGGCCTCGAGGAGCTCGGAATCGTGATCGACCCCGTGAAGAACGGGGCCAAGGCATCCGGCGAGCGTTCGATCCACGCTGCCTCGTCGCGAGTCGCCGTGTGGGTGATCCCCACGAATGAAGAACTGATTGTCGCCCGGCAGGCGCGTGACCTGCTGGTGGATCAACACAACAAGAATGGGAAAGGTGCCTGATGTTTGTCGCCTTGGTGACTGGCTCCGTGGTGGCCACGCAGAAGACCGCGTCGATGACCGGACACAGACTGCTCGTCGTCGAGCCCTACCGGCTCGACGAGAAGACGCGGTCGAAGCTCGTCTCGACAGGCCGCACCTTCATTGCCGTCGACACCCTCGGCGCCGGCGAGGGGCAGTTCGTCCTCGTCACACAAGGCTCGAGCGCTCGCCTGACACCCGAAACCAAGTCTCTCCCCATCGACGCCGTGGTGATCGGCCTGATCGACACCGTCCGCGTCGAGGGCACCGAAGTCTTTAGCCGAAAGTGATGGAGCCCAACATATGAGCACTGCCTCCGCCCCCGACATCGCCGCGATCGTCCGCCAGGTGATCGCCGAAATCACCAGCAGCGCCGCGAAGCCGGCCGCCGCGCCCAGCCCGTCGACTCCCCCGTCCGCCGCCGGATCGTTCGCCGGCGCCAATGGCATCTTCGGCAGCGTCGACGAGGCCGTCCGCGCCGCCACGGAGGCCTTCGAGCAGCTCGAGCGGCTCGGCGTCGAAGGCCGCCGCAAAGCGGTCGCCCACGTGCGGCGGATCGCGATCGATGATGCCGAGGAACTCGGCCGCATGGAGTTTGCCGAGACGAAAATCGGCCGGCTCGACCACAAGATCGGCAAGCTCAAAGTTCTCGGCGAGAAGGTGCCGGGCGTCGAGTTCATGCAGAGCGAGGTGTTTAGCGGCGATCACGGTCTCGCCGTGATCGAACACGCCCCGTTCGGAGTCATCGGCGCCATCACGCCAGTCACCCACTCGCTCCCCACGATCGCCTGCAACGCGATCAACATGATCGCCGGTGGCAACACGGTAGTGGTCAACCCACACCCGAGTGGCCGGATGGTCGCGGCGGAGGGCGTGCGCCGGTTCAACGCGGCGATCCACCGCGACATCGGTATCGACAACCTCATCTCACTCATCGCCGAGCCTTCGCTCGAATCGGCCGGCGCGCTCTTCAACCATCGCGGCGTGAAGTTGATCTGCGTGACGGGTGGCCCCGCCGTCGCCAAGGCGGCGCTGCAATCGAGCAAGCGGGCGATCGTGGCCGGTCCTGGCAACCCGCCAGTGGTCGTGGACGAGACCGCTGACCTCGATAATGCTGCACGGTCGATCATCGCCGGCGCGGCGTATGACAACAACCTGCTCTGCATCGGCGAGAAACAGGTGTTCGTCGTGGCCGGCGTGTTCGACCGGATGATGGCGGCGATGGAGCGGGCAGGCGGCCTGCGACTCAATGCCCAGCAGGTCGACACCCTGACCAAACGGGCGATCGTGATGGCCGGCGAAGGGGCCCACCGTCACCTGGTGCCCTGCAAAGACCTGCTCGGCCAAGATGCGTCGCTGCTCGCCAAGGCGGCTGGTGCGGCGAGCCGCGACGGCCTCGAACTCGTGTTTGGCGAGACCGACAACGACAACCCGTTCGTGCCGACTGAACAGATGATGCCCTTCCTACCCTTCGTCCGCTGTAAGGACGCTGACGAGGCGATCCGCCTGGCCCACGAGAGCGAGCACGGCTTCCGCCACACGGCCATCATTCACTCCAACGACGTTCGTACCATGACAAAGATGGGCCGACTCCTCGACACCACGTTGTTCGTGAAGAACGGCCCGAGCGTCGCCGGCCTCGGCCTTGGCGGCGAGGGCTACCTGTCGTTCTCGATCGCCACGCCGACCGGCGAGGGCGTCACCACCCCGCTCACGTTCACCCGGCAGCGGCGCTGCACGCTCGTCGACGATCTCCGAATCCTCGGCAGCGCGTCCACCGTCCGCTCCTGATTCCCAGGCACGACCCACCTCCAGACCCGACTGTCACACCCATGCAACTGGCCCGGATCATCGGTACGGCGACGGCGACGGTGAAGCACCGCTCGCTCGATGGCAGCCGTATGCTCGTCGTGCAGCCGCTGATGGCCGACCGCCGGTCGCCCGATGGCGACCCCCAGATCGCCATCGACACGGTGGCGGCGGGAATCGGTGACACGGTCGTGATCACGAGTGACGGCCGGCTGCTCCGGGAGATCCTCAAGAGCGACGCGACACCCGCCCGCTGGAGCACCATCGCCTTGGTTGACAACCCATGAACACTCCGCATCTGGATGCCGCTGCAGTGCAGGCCCTCGTCACCGAGGTCATCCGACGCATTGGTGCAACGCAGTTGGCTTCGCCTCTCACCCCCGCCTCGACGCCAGGCCCCGCTGTCCTGCCCGAAGGCCCAACGACGCCTGGCCTCACCATCACCGAGCGGGTGGTCACGCTGGCCCATCTGGAGCGCGTGCCGTCAAGCGTGAGCCAGGTCGTGATCCATGCCAGCGCGGTGATCACGCCCTCGGCCCGCGATCGCGCCAAAGAGGTTGGGATTGCCTTTATTCGCTATTCCGGGGCCACACCGGCCGCGACAGCCGGCCGACCGTTCATGGTCGCTCAGGCCGCCTGTCGCGGTGACGCCTCCGGACGTGCCGCCGCGATCTCCCGGGCCATCCTTCAGGCGCAGCACCTCCCATCATCGGGGCTCACCGACGTGATCGCGGCCCTTGCTGTTCATGCCTCGAAGGACGCGGCCCGCGGCGTGCTCCTCACAGGCCGGCCTGCCGTCGCCGTGATCCTGGCGAACCGCTCCGCGAGTCTGCGGGCAGTGACCGCCCGGGATGCTGCAAGCCTCGCTGCCGCGGCCACCGACGCCGCCGCGAATCTGCTGGTGGTCGACCCGGCCGCATTTCCGGCCGGGGCACTCGAGCGGCTCTGCGGCGACTTCCATCGCGGTCCTTCCACGTCCGTGCCGGTGGAGCTCGCCGCCGCCCCCGCGGGCTGCGGCTGCAAAGGCCACACCCACTGACACAAGACCAGACTTACCAACAACCACTATCAGCACCACAAGCATCAGCACAAGCACAAGCACAAGCACCACCACGATGAAGGCGAAGGGATCGGCGTGAGCGTGACGAGTATGGGGCTATCCTGCCCCCGCGAGAAACCTCATGCCGTCCCAGATCCAGCCTGCGAGAAGAGGAGACGACACGATGCGACTCGGTAAAACGATCGGTACGGTGACGCTCGTCGAACCCCATCCCACGATGCGGGGCGGCGTGCTGCGACTCGTTGTGCCTTTGGCGGCGGGCGACCTCACCGCCGGTGACGGCCTGGCTGAACCGCTCGTCGCCTGGGACGACCTCGGCGCCGGTGACGGCCAACTCGTCGCGTTCAGCGAGGGGGGCGAGGCGGCCCAGCCGTTTCTTCCCGCGGAGAAGCCCGTCGATGCCTCCATCGCCGCCCTCGTCGACCACCTGGATATCCCGTCATGACCGTCACGACCCGCACTACCAGAAGCCACACCGCAATCCGGCGGGATTCCCGGATCCGCACACCGGCCGCGACCGGCACTGTGGGCAAGAATCGTTAGGACGCGAACACCGCCGCCACCCCAAGACTCACCCCCCACTCGAATCACCCCCAGCCACCCGAAGGAGCACTCATGGCAACCATCACCCCCAAGATGTCCGACAAGTCCCTTTCCCAGCTCAAGGAAGAGATCTGCGACATCGGTCGGCGGATCTACAACAAAGGCTTCGCCGCCGGCAACGACGGCAACATCTCGTTCCGCCTCGGCCCCAACGAGGTGCTCTGCACGCCGACCATGATCTCGAAGGGCTTCATGAAGCCCTCCGACCTCTGTATCGTCGACATGGAGGGCAAGCAGATCGGTGGCAACCGCAAACGGTCGAGCGAGATTCTCCTGCATCTTACGATCATGAAGGAGCGGCCCGAGATCAAGTCGGTGGTTCACTGCCACCCGCCGCACGCCACCGCCTTCGCCGTGGCCCGCGAGCCGATCCCGCAATGCGTGCTCCCCGAGGTCGAGGTATTTCTCGGCGATGTGCCGATCACAAAGTACGAGACCCCCGGCGGCCAGAAGTTTGCCGACACCGTCAAGCCGTTCGTGAAGCAGTCGAACGTCGTGATCCTCGCCAACCACGGCACCGTCAGCTTCGGCGAGACGGTCGAGAAGGCCTACTGGTGGACCGAGATCCTCGACGCTTACTGCCGGATTCTCATGCTTTCGAAGGACCTCGGCCGGGTGACCTACCTGACCAAGCAGGAGACGAAGGAACTTCTCGATCTCAAGGCTGGATGGGGCTACACCGACCCGCGGCTCGAGAAGAACATGGAAAACTGTGACATCTGCGCCAACGATGTGTTTCGCGACAGCTGGGGCACGACGGGCGTGGCACGAAAGGCCTTCGATGCTCCCCACCCGATGGGTGCTGATCCGGACAACGCCACCCGTCCGATGGCACCGGCCGGCCTCGACACCGAGGCGCTCGTCAAGGTTGTCACCGAGCAGGTCTGCAAGCAGTTGGGCATTGCGGCGGCCTGACCGGCCGCGAAAGAACACCACCCGAGAAAAGAGGAGCACGAGCGCATGAAGGTCGGCATCATCGGCGGTGGTGGCATCGTGGGGTCGTCGGCGGGCTTCGCGCTCCAAGTGGGCGGGATTGTGCATGAGATCGTGCTCGTCGACGCCAACGCGGATCTTGCCGACGGTCAGGCACTCGACATGCTCCACGGCACCGCGGCGATCGCCGACCAGAAGATCTCTGCTGGCGGCTACGAGGCGCTCGCCGACGCCGATGTGATCTGCATCACGGCCGGCCTGCGGCGGAAGCCCGACGAGAGCCGGCTCGCGCTCATCAACCGCAACGTCGTGCTCTTTCGTTCGATCCTGGGAAACATCAAGGCGAAGGGCACGCAGCCCGATGCCATCGTGTTGGTCGTCTCCAACCCGGTCGACATCCTCACCTATCTCGCCGAGAAGGAACTGAACCTTCCCCGGGGCCGCGTGATCGGTCTCGGCACACTGCTCGACACGCTCCGCTTCCGCAGCCTCCTCGCCATGAACCTGTCGGCTCCCGCCACGCAGGTGCAGGCGATGATCCTTGGCGAACACGGTGACAGCATGGTTCCCGTCTGGAGCAGCGCCAGCGTCGCCGGCCTACCGCTGGAGAAGTATCCTGGCTACAGCCCGAAACTCGGTGCCGACGTCTTCCAGCGGGCGAAGACCTCTGGCGCCGAGATGATCAAGAAGAAGACGGGCGCCGGATTCGCCGTGGGTGTGTCGATCGCCGAGGTGATCCACGCCATCACGCTCGACTCGAAGCGGGTGCTCCCGGTGTCGACCGTCCAAACCGGCTGCTATGGGATTCGTGACGTGGCGATTTCCGTGCCGACCATCGTGGGCCGCTCGGGCGCTGAGAAGACGCTGGAAATCGACCTCTGGCCGAAAGAGGTACAGGGACTGAAGGCCAGCGCCGGCGTCCTCCAGAAGACGCTTGGCGACGTGCTTGCCTCGGCGTGACGCGGTCTACCGTTTGGCGGCACGACGGCGAGCGATCTCCGCGTTCGCTACGCCCCACACCCGCGCCGTACCGTCCCACGAACCAGTGAAGAGCGACCGTCCGTCCGGCGCGAATGCGACGCCCCAGATCTGGTCGTTGTGTCCACGAAGAGCGGGAGTTGCCCGCCCCGTCGCGACGTCCCACATCCGCGCCGTGCCGTCGGCCGAGACCGCCGCGATCCGCCGACCGTCGGGTGAGAAAGCGACCTTCCAGATCTGGTGCGCCGGCCCCGTCAGCACGCGTGCCATCGTGCCGTCGTCCATATTCCAGATTCGCACCGCGCCGTCCGAACTCGCCGTCGCCACGAGCCTGCCGTCTGGGGAGAACGCCACCCAGTTGACCGGCCCCTCGTGCCCGCTCAACCGTAGGTGCTCGGTTCCGTCGGCGAGGCGCCAGATCCTCGCGACACGGTCCTCGCAGGCCGTCGCCAGGAGCATGCCGTCGGGGGAAAAGGCGGCGCAGAACGTGCGTCGCGGATGCTTCAAGGGCGGGCCAACCGGCAGTGCCCGCTCCAGATCCCAGATGCGGGCTGTTCGATCCTCGGCAGCCGTGGCCATCAGCCGGCCGTCGGGGGAGAAGTCGACCGAGTAGATGCGTCTCTCGTGCGGCTTGACCGCGGCCTCCTGTTTCAGGCTCTCCACGTTCCAGACCCGCACTCCGCCATCGTCACAGCCACCGGCCAGGCGGCGGCCGTCGGCCGAAAATCGGACCGCGCTTACGCGGCCCACGGCCCCACCGAGCACTCCCCGTGGCAGCAGGGTCGCGGCGTCCCAGAGCCGGACCACGGAGTCGGCCATTCCGGTGGCCACAACGCGGCCGTCGGGTGAACAGTCCACGGCGAGCACCTTGTCGCCACAGGTCATCCGCGGCGACACGGCGAAGTCGACGTCCCAGATGCGGGCCGTCCCGTCGCCCGATCCGGTCGCCAGCGTGCCGCTGCCGGAAGCATTGGCCACCGACCAGAGCGGCGCCGAGTGCCCACGCAACCGCGCCACCTCCCCGCCACTCGAAGTACTCCAGACCCGTAGCACGCCATCACCCGACGCCGTTGCGAGCCGACCACCGTCGCCGACGAATGACACCGCGTTGACCCGAAACGGATGCCTGAACTCAAACTGCTGGCTGCCGTCGGCGGCATCCCAGAAGCGGGCCGAGCCGTCATCGCTGGCAGTCGCGATCCCCTTGCCATCGGGGGCGAACGCCACGCTGAACACGCGCCCCTCGTGCCCTGCCAGTGTGCAGCGGACCGTGGCCAGCGCCACATCCCAAATCCGGGCGGTGCGGTCGAGCGATGCCGTGGCAATCGACGCATCGTCCGGCGAAAAACAGGCCGAATAAACGGTGCCTGTATGCCCCTCGAATCGCTGCCGTTCCTCCCAGGTCGCAACATCCCAGATGCGGGCCGTCCGATCCCGGGACCCGGTCACAAGCGAGCGGCCGTCGTGCGAAAAACTCGCTGCATAAACGCCCCCCTTGTGCGCGTCGAGGACGCTCACCAATCCACCGTCGGATGCGTTCCAGATTCGGACCTGGCCGTCGGCGGACCCGGACGCGATCATGGCACCATCCGGTGAGAAGGTAATCGCCCACACCGGGCCGGTGTGGCCCGTCAGGACAAGCACCCGCGCAGCCTCATCCAATGCCTCGCGCGGCTGCACGCGGATTCGCCCATCCGCTGACCCCGTCGCCAGTCGGTCGCCGTCCCGTGCCCAAGCCACAGACGTGACCACGCCGCCGCTGCCCCCCAAAACCCTTAGCGACTCGTCGAGCGTTGCCGCAACACAGTCGAGCTCGATGGGCCGGGACGTGCCCGCGTCGCCCACGAGCGTGCGCGCCGCCTCGAGCAGCCGACGGGCCTCGTCCACGTTGTCGCGGTCGCGAGCCTCGGCCGCCAGGAGCACATTCGAGACGTAGAGCTGGCTCCGCGCGGAGGCCGCCTGCTGCTCCGCCTCGGCCTCACGGAGTTCCGCCGTTCGCCGGGCCCGATCGGCGAGTTCACGCTGCCGTTCGGATCGCAGATAGAAGCTGGAGATGCCGGCCACCGCGGCGACGAGCGAGAGGAGAACCGCTGCTGCTGCCAGCGTGGCCACGCGGTGACGGTGGGCAAGTCGCAGCGCCGTTTCCCACGACGTCGGCGGCCGCGCGAGGATCGGCTCTCCGGCCAGCCATCGTTCGAGTTCCGCCTCGAGCTCGACGGCGGTGGAGTAGCGGCTGGCCGGCCGCTTCTCCAGGCATTTGCTGGTGATGGTTGCCAGCGCGCGGGCATCGACGCCGCCGATCCGCCCGGCCCGGGCCGCCGATTCGACCGCACTCGTCGGCACACTGGCGGAGTCGCTGAGAATTCGTGCGACCTCCACGACCGACTTACCGCTCACGTCGTAGGGCAGCGTGCCGCAGACCAGTTCGTGAAGCACAAGCCCCAACGCATACACGTCTGTCCGGGCATCGACGTCGTCCTCCTCCACGCCAAACTGTTCGGGACTCATGTACCGCAGCGTGCCGATGACGTCGCCGGCACGTGTCAGCACACTCGCCTCACTTTGCTCCGCATCGATCGAACGCGCCACGCCGAAATCGATGACCTTCGGCTCCCCGGCACCATCGACGAGCATGTTGCCAGGCTTGAGGTCGCGGTGAATCACTCCCTTGCGATGACCGTGGGCCACCGCCGCGCAGATCTTGCGAAAGAGCCCCACTCGCTCGCGGATCGACACTGCATGTCTCTGGACATGCTCGGTAATCGTGCAGGCGTTCTCGACGAGTTCCATCACGAAGAACGGCACCGCGCCACGCGCGTCTGCGTGGATGCCGAACGTGTGGATCTGGGCGATGTGCGGGTGCCGCAGCCGTGCCAGCACTTGCGCCTCGTACTCGAATCGCCTCACGAGCGATGCCGACGCCAGGCCGCCCCGAATCACCTTGACGGCGACGCTGCGGGTGGGAGATTCCTGTCGCGCCTCGTACACGCGGCCCATGCCACCCTCGGCGAGGAGCCTGACAATGATCACTCCGCCAAGGTTCAACCCCGGAGGAAGTTCTCCGCCTGCCCAGTCGGGGTCGGCTCCGCTCCAACGGAGGCCGAAGTGCTCATCGTCTCCGCTCAGGCACGAGGCCTTGCTCTGGACTGCTGGCGAGGCGTCTGCGGGAGCGGATTCACCGTCGGAAGTGGAGGGGACCATCCCTGCTTTATACTACCGGGAGCCTCCATTCGAACGCATCTCCCTCGGGTGGAGCGGCGAGATGGCACCTAGGAAAAGGGGTCCATCCGGGGTTTTCATGGGCAGAGCGGTAAACGGCCGCCGCGCAGGGCGATCACATCTGTGGTCTGGACGGGGTTTGTGGAGCGGGAGCCACCAGGCCTTTGAGCGTCCGCGGGCGAACCAATCCGGCACCGTCTCGATGCGACC